>JAOQAF010000234.1 GCA_025963735.1 Bacteroidota bacterium | reverse complement strand
AATTTTGAAAAAAAATTAATATGAAAAAATTCTTACCTTTTTTTATTTTTGCGGTGTGCAGTGTTATATTAAAAGCACAGGCACCACAAACCTATTCTTCAACCCCCGATAGTGCCGGGCAAACGCCACGCTCGGGGTCTACAGGCACATTCCAGATCGCTTATTCAGGAGGCGTGTACACTAACTCTTCTTATTACAGCATTTGTTGCAACAATTCAAAATCTTCGATCTTACGTTTATACAGATTTAATATAAATGTGCCGCCCACTGCTTCAATTACGGGTGTTACAACTTCCTATTCAACAACGGCGGGAAACGGCGGACCTGCCAATTATAAAATAGATAGTATTTGTCTTACCAATAATTTTATTAAAGTAGGGAATTATAAAAGGGATTCAATTAACGGTGCCGGGGGAACATTTACAAACGGAGGGGTGGCTGATACCTGGGGCGCTGGCTTAACTCCTTCCATCGTTAACTCTCCTCATTTTGGTTTTCAGATTTACCTGGATACATATGGTATTAATACAACTGTATTAGGAGCGTTTAAACTAACGGTTCATTATACAATGCCTAACGGCATTAAAGAAAGCGAAAAAGCCTTATTAAATCCTTTATTTTATTATGAGAATAAAAACCTTTTTATAAACTCAAGTGAAACTAAAATAAAGATTTCTGTTTTTTCTTTAACAGGTGAAAAAGTTGCTGAGTGCATGATTGAAAAGGAGGGGAGTTTGAACCTGGCTCATCTTGCCCCGGGCATTTACATTTATAAATATAGCACCGAGGTTCAATCTGGCAGTTCAAAATTTATTGTCGACTGATTTTTTTATTTTCATAAACGGGAGGAGAAATCTTTCCGTTTTTTTAAATAGAACTTAAGCAAAGCGCTAATTCCTTAGTTAAATTTTTGCGGCTGTATTTTTTAATTGCTTCTAAATTATGATTGATCCCCTGATCGCGGAATAATTGTAAAATATTTTTTTCAAGAGAGAATTCATCTGTAAAATCACTTATTAATCCGCAATTTGTTTCAGAAATTATTTTGGCAAGGTCGCCGTCTATAGGCCCAACGGCCAACACGGGGGTATTAGCCGCTATGTATTCGAAAAATTTACCGGTTAAAATTCCTTTGGCATTTTTTGTATTGTTCACTAAAAGCAAAAGAACCTTTGATCGTTGTTGTTCTGCTATAACTTCTTCATGAGGTAAATAATCTATTTTATTTACAAAGCGGGAAAGACCATTCTTTTCAATTTCTTCTTTAACGGCAATGTCTATTTTCCCTACAAGTTTTATTTCAAGTTGTGACGCAAACTCCGCATTTTCGCTCACTAATTTTTTAAGAACTTTCCATAACACAAAAGGATTTCTATCCTTCACCAATGTCCCCACGTGAGCAATGCTGAACTTTTTATCTTTTTGCTGAATACCGGTGTTGGTATCATCTTCATCAAAACCATTTGTAATTACTTTAAATTTTAATAAGTCCTTACCGCCCGCGTTTAAGTACATCTGTTTGAATTCTTCATTCATCGTATCACCAATACTTACAACCATATTGGCGTTTTGCAGCACGTCAAGTTCCATAGCGTGATGTTTTTTATCTGCGCTTTTGCTTAACATGAGTTTTTCGTAAAAGTCAATATTGGTCCATGGATCCCTGAAATCGGCCACCCACTTTAAATATGGAAGCTGTTTTTTTAAACCTAAGGCTATCATGTGCATGGAGTGGGGTGGTCCGCTGCTCATAACGTGTTTAATTCCATATTTCTGAATGTATTCCGAAAGATAAATGATGCTTGGTTTTATCCAGTATTTTCTGGCATCAGGAATAAAAAAATTTCCCCTGATCCAAATGCTTATCTTTTCAGTAAGTCCCGCTTTTTTATTTTCACTCAAAAAAGAAGCATTGATTTTATCATTTTTCTTTCTGCCGATAAATTTTTTGTAAATATTGTAAGGTTCCCAGATATTGGTTTTTAAAACTGTAAGGTTTCTTGGTACATCTTTGTAAAGACTTATATCCGTTACCGGCATTTCGCCATTAAGCGGAGTGTAAACCACCGGCTCCCACCCGCATTCCCTTAAATACTTTACAAACTTAAGGCAGCGCTGAACGCCCGCTCCGCCACTAGGAGGCCAGTAATAAGTTAGTATAAGAATTTTCTTCAATGTAATTATACTAAACTATTCTTTCGCTTTTTCTTTCAGAAGCGCGAGTTTAAGAACTTCTTCCATGTGGGTTACATAAACAAAAGAAACTCCTTTCAGATAATCGGCTTTAATATATTCTACATCTCTTCGATTGTCTTCACATAAAATAATTTCTTTAATACCCGCGCGCTTGGCGGCAAGTACTTTTTCTTTTATTCCTCCCACAGGTAATACTTTTCCGCGAAGCGTTATTTCTCCGGTCATGGCAAGCGCTTTTTTTACTTTACGTTTTGTGAACGCGCTGGCAATAGAAGTAAGCATAGCAACCCCTGCACTCGGCCCGTCTTTAGGTGTAGCGCCTTCAGGAATATGAATGTGTATGTTATATTCTTCAAACTTAACCGGATCTATTCCAAGCAACTGTGGATGTGCCTTTAAATATTCAAGGGCAAGCACGGCGCTTTCCTTCATTACATCTCCGAGGTTACCTGTTAATGTAAGTTTAGCAGATTTACTTTTGCTTAAACTTGTTTCAATAAAAAGAATTTCGCCGCCTACCTGTGTCCATGCTAAACCGGTTACTACCCCGGCAATATCGTTACCCTGATATTTATCTTTTAAATGCGAAGGACCTAATATCTGAGTTACTTCGTCTTCTGTCATTTTCGGAATCTCCTGATTTTTTGCCACGTGTACCGCGGCATTGCGTGCAATTTTCCCGATCCGTTTTTCTAAATTTCTCACACCGCTTTCCGCCGTGTAAGTATCAATTAAAAATTCGAGAACCTTATCACTTATTTTTAATTGCGATTTTTTTAAACCGCTTTCTTCAACTTGTTTAGGTATAAGATGTCTTTTGGCGATCTCCAGTTTTTCTTCCACAGTATATCCATTCACTTCAATGATTTCCATTCTGTCGCGCAAAGCAGGCTGGATGGTTGAAAGATTATTACATGTGGCAATGAACATCACTTTACTCAGGTCATAATCCATTTCCAGGAAATTATCGTAAAAGGTTGAATTCTGTTCCGGATCCAACACTTCAAGAAGCGCTGAAGAAGGGTCGCCATGATAATCGTTACCAACTTTATCTATTTCATCTAAAATAAAAACCGGATTTGAAGACTGCACCTTTTTAAGATTCTGTAAAATCCTTCCGGGCATGGCTCCAATGTATGTTTTACGATGACCCCGTATTTCACTTTCATCTTTTAATCCGCCTAAACTCATGCGCACATACTTTCGGTTAAGTGCCTTGGCAATGCTTTTACCAAGAGAAGTTTTACCCACTCCCGGAGGTCCGTATAAACAAATAATGGGCGATTTTAAATTACCTTTTAATTTTAAGACAGCAAGATGCTCAATGATCCTCTCCTTAACTTTTTCAAGGCCGAAGTGATCTTCATCAAGAATCTGCTCCGCGTGTTTAAGATCAAAATTATCTTTTGTGATTTCATTCCACGGAAGTTCGAGAAGAAGTTCAACATAATTTGTTTGAATGCCATATTCAGCCGCATTAGGATTCATGCGTTGTAACTTGGCAACTTGTTTTTCAAAAATTTCATGAACCTCGTCGGTCCACTTTTTTGCTTTGGCTTTTTCACGGTATCCGCTTATTTCCTGTTCAAAATTTGTTCCGCCTAATTCTTCCTGAATGGTTTTTATTTGCTGATTAAGAAAATATTCTCGCTGTTGTTTATCCAGATCCATCTTTGTTTTATTCTGAATCTGACTGCGCAACTCAAGCATTTGAAATTCTTTATTGAGGTTGGCAAGAACAAGTAAACTGCGTTCCTTTAAATGCGCCACTTCCAGCATTTTTTGTTTTTCTTCAGTCTTCAAACTCATGTTGGAAGAAATAAAATTTACAAGAAATGTAGGACTATCGATGTTATTAATGGCAAAGCCGGCGTCGCTTGGAATATTAGGAGAAAGCTTAACAATCTGAACCGATGTTTCTTTGAGATTAGAAATTATGGCCTGAAATTCCTGATCGGTTTTAGGTGGTTTGTCTTCATCAAAAGCGCTTACGCGGGCTTTATGATACGGTTCTGTTTGAATAAATTTATCTATCTTAAAACGTCTTTTTCCCTGAATAATTATAGTGGTATTTCCATCCGGCATTCTGAGCATTTTAATAATAAAAGCAACAGTTCCTACCTTATAAAGATCATCTGCGGTAGGCTCCTCTATTGTATCACTTTTCTGAGCAACAACGCCAATGGTTTTATCTCCTTTATTATAATCTTTAATCAGCTGAATGGATTTATCGCGTCCTACAGTTATAGGTATTACTACACCCGGGAAAAGCACGGTATTGCGAAGCGGCAATATTGGCAGGATATCAGGAATTTTTTCATTCTGCATATTATCTTCGTCCTCCGCGCTAAGAAGGGGAATAAAATCCGCATCATCGTCCATACCTGTTTTTATGCCCAATTCATCTATATCTCCAAAAGTCATATTAAATCATTTTTTATAATTACACACAATCCATGCCATAGCTAAAAGTAGACTAATTTGGCAGTTTTCACGGGCATTCGGACAAAGAAAGAAAATCCGTTTTTATCGTATAATTTTTTTAAAGAAAGATTGGTAAACATTTCTTTTTCATCCTTTGTTTTTGCAATAATATAAGCCGGCCTGTCAATATTCCCGTGCTTCATCCATTGGCAATTGGCAGTTGGAAAAGAAGAAAACCGTGAATGACCTTCTTTTTCGGCCCCGTCTAAATATTCAGCAATACTCTTTAACTGATCGGGGTTCGTGTAATCGGAAGGAATGCGGTGTGAATAAAAAAGATACGCGTAACTTTTAAAACTGTGCGTTTCAACATAACATTTATGGTGCGAACAGGCTTTATAAAAATCGATAGCGGCCTGCTGTGTGTATTGCTCAACTTTAGGTACAATAATATTTATAGACAAATAAATAAAAATCAAACTCGTCGAAAATCCAGCAATTATCAGGTTGAATTTTTTACGCTGTAATCCGGCAAAAACTAAAGCTGAAGCCGCGAGGAAAATGATGCCCAAAATGCATTCAAGACCTGACCAGTTTACTTGTGCCTGAAGGTTTCCACGGGCAAATTCGTCCTCAATAACTATACTGTTTAAAAGGATGTTTTTAAACGAATCTATAAAACCAACGGCACAAAAAGCCACAGTAATTGTAAGAGCTATAATCCAATAAAATATTTTTAAAGTTGAACTGAAAGACACTGTTTTAAGAAATTGCAGGAGAGATAAAGTTGCAATAAATGTAATAGGGAAATAACAAAGAGATGAGTAATGTACAATTTTGGTTTTTACAATTGAGAAGAGAATAAGCACCGCCCAAAATAAACAGATAATAAACTTTCGGAACAATAATTGAAACGGAGTGAGTCCATCAATGGAGCGATACCCCGCAATAAATATAAACGAAGCAGGAAAGCAGCCAAGTAACAAAACTAAAGGATGATAAAAAAATGGGCCGTCATGTCCGGCATCACCGGTTTCGAACAAGCGTACCTGGTAGGTTATAAATTCTTTTATTACCTGACCATTGCCTCTGAACCACTCGAAAAGAAACCATGAGCAGGAAACAAAAAGAGTTGTCAGGGCAAAAACAATAAATGTTTTCGAAAAGAAAAGATGTTTATTTTTAGTCCATACCGCAACTCCTATAATTACTAAACCAACAATTAAAACAGCGGCCGGACCTTTTGTTAACACGGCCAAACCCAAAAAGGTGCCGGCAAGAAAGGAGTAAAGTAATTCTTTTTTCCCTTTAGGATTATTACAGAAGAGCAGAATGTTATAAACCGATAAAAATATAAAAAGATTAAACCATGGATCGATGATGCCTGATTTAAAAAACAAATGAGGAAGAATAGTTCCTGCATAAATTAAACACCAGAGAAGGCCGAATTTTTGCGAATGAAATTTTTTACCTATCAAAAACAATGTAATAAATGTGGCAATACTGCACAACGCATTAGGAAAGCGTGCAGCGAATTCGTTAATGCCAAATATGTTCATAGACCCTGCCTGCAGCCATATAAAAAAGGGAGGCTTTTCCCAAAAAGGCAAATAATTGAGCTGTACCTGCGAATAGTTTCCTGAAACAACCATTTCGCGTGCGCATTCGGCAAAATTAATTTCGTCCCAATCGAAAAGAGGACAGTTACCAATGAAGGGTATAAAAACAAGAGCCGCAATTAAAATAATTAAGCCTATTAATAAATAATTATTTTTGAAAAGAGCGCTCAGCTTTTATTTATTTTTAAAAACGATTTATTAAAGTTGAGAAGTGCGTTCTTCTCAATGAATACATAGTAAAATAAAATACTACATAGCGTTCCAATAAGACTTCCAACAGTTATGTCCACCAGCCAGTGTTGCGATAAATAAACACGGCTAAAGGCGGTAAACAAAGCAAGCGCAAAAAAAAGAAGTTTCACTTCCGCACGTTTGCTGTAAAATACCAGGCACATAAAAATAGCGAAAGCCTGAGTGGCATGTCCGCTCGGAAAACTATTATGAATGTAAAGATCATCCTTATTTACATAGTTTAAGGGGGTATGAACCGTCCATTGAAATACATGAAAGGGACGCATTACTTCATCGTAAAAATAATTTTTAAGTATGGTGGTAATTATTATTGCGCAGAAAAAAGTTACGGCTGTGTAAATGCCCAGGCGAACGTTATATAAGAGAATTATAATAATTAAAAAAGGCATAATTCTTCCATCGCCCAAATAGGTGAGGTAATAAAAAAAAGAATCCGTAACTGAATTACCAACAAGTTGATTTAAATAAATATGGACAGCAATCTTACCATAGCTTAAAATAAAATAAGCCGAAAAACACAGGCACAATAAATACATCGTTAGTATGTACCAGTTATTTTTAAAAAAATGTTTCATTGGTTTTATAAGGCTTTTGCCTCGTTCCAGTATTTATCAAGTTCTTCAAGCTTGCAATCAGAAATTTGTTTGCCCTTCTCTTTCACTTTACTCTCCATGTAACCAAACCGCTTTATAAATTTTTTATTGGTGTTTTCCAATGCATCTTCAGGGTTAATTCCTAAAAAGCGGGCGTAATTTATAAGCGAGAATAATATATCGCCGAATTCGTTCTCAGCTTCCTTTATATCGCCTTTTTTTATCTCTGCCTCAAATTCATTTAATTCTTCTTTAACTTTCTCATACACCTGTTCAGGTTTTTCCCAATCAAAACCAACTGCACGGGCTTTCTCCTGAATGCGGTAGGCTTTTAAAAGAGCGGGCATACTGTTGGGCACACCAGACAGTACAGATTTGTTCCCGCCTTTTTCTTTTTGTTTAAGCTGCTCCCAGTTTTGTTTCACCTGTTCATCGGTTTCCGCTTTTACATCGCCATAAATATGAGGGTGCCTGAATATAAGTTTTTCCGATAGTGAATTCATTACATCGGTAATATCAAATGCTTTTGTTTCGCTTGCCACACGCGAATAGAAGACAATGTGAAGTAACAAATCGCCAAGTTCTTTTTTAACTTCGTTGAGATCGTTTTTTAAAATAGCGTCACTTAATTCAAATGTTTCTTCTATGGTAAGATGCCGTAAACTTTCTATTGTTTGTTTTTTATCCCAGGGGCACTGTTCCCTTAGTTCATCCATGATTTTCAGGAGTCTTAAAAATGACTCGGCTCTTTGATCCATTAAGGCAAATTTAACAAATAAAAACGCTTAAACTTTTAACCATCAAATTATGTTAACTTATTTTAATTATTTTAGCCCTGCGGTTGAAAAAGCTCTTATATACCAGTTTATCTGCACTGTCCTTTGTGATTATGTATGCACAAAATGGAATCACGGGAAATCCCGAATGGTTTATCAAACCTGCCATTAATCAGGGTTTTATACTTGAACACAGAAGTACCATTGGTCATTTGGTAAAAGGGTATCCCACAATTTATGAATTAAGTATAGGGAAACCCACCTTAGGAAATAAATTATGGCATCTTGAAAATAATAAGCCGGATGTAGGCCTTGCTTTCAGTATTGTTGATTTTAAAAACCCTTCGCAGTTGGGCTACGCTTTCGCGGTGGCCCCTTTTGCCGACATTCCGCTGCACCATGATGAGAGAAGGGAATCGCGCCTTATTATGCGCCTTTCGTGGGGTATTGCGTATTTAAGTAAATCTTTTGATATACATACTAATCCTAAAAATATTGCCATTGGAAGTCATTGGAATTCTTTTGTGCAATTTAAATGGTTTTGGCATATTCCTCTTAATAAAAATCTCAGGTTTGAACCGGGCTTCGCTTTCAGTCATGCCAGTAATGCGCGCGCAAAAGTTCCTAATCTTGGTTTAAATGTCGTAACTCTGAACGCGGGCTTTAATTATATTATCCCTTTTTCAAACAAACCTGTTGTTAATCGTATTGATTCTTCGAGCCGTGTTAAATCAAAAAATGAAATATTAACCTATGCCTCCTTTGGTTATAATCAGCGTGAGGTAGCCACTGATCTACTTTACAACTTCTTACTTAGTGCGGTTTACCAGCGCAACGTGAGAAATACTCATAAATTTGGAATAGGCGCCGATTTATTTATTGATCAGAATTATTTTATTGATTATAAAAATGTATATAATCAAGACGCGCATGGCTTTAATGATGTAAGGGTAGCCTTGAAATTATGTTATTCTTATAACATTGGAAGAATAAGTCTGCCGGTTGACATTGGTTATTATGTTTTTCAAAAGGTTAAGCCCGATGGTCCTGTTGTTAGCAGGATAGGCGTACGTTACTATAGTCCTTGTGGTTTAGTGGCAGCGGTTGGATTACGCACTCATTTCGCGGTTGCCTATGATTTTGAATATGGATTAGGTTATAGATTTTTTTTAAAGTAATTGATTAAACAGATTTTAAAATATTGCCTTTTGTGCATTGTGTTTTTTTCGTGTAAGAAAGAAAATGCCGGAGATTGTTTTAAACCGAACGGGGAGATGACAACAGAGACCAGAATTCTGGATACGTTTTCGGTAATCAGAGTGTATGATAAAATAGATCTTGTGATTTCTCAGGGACCGAAATTTAAGGTGGAAGTAATTGCAGGAAAGCATTTATTGTCAAATATTAAAACATCGGTTGCCGAAGATGTTTTAACTATAAAGAACAATAACAAATGCAATTTTGTAAGAGGATATAAAAAAAGAATTACCGTTCATATAACGGTACCACACCTGCGCAAAGCCCAAAACGAAGGGGTAGGTAACATTACCTTTGATGAAAATTTTAATCAGGATACTCTTCTGGTGCGGGCAGAAAATTCGGGAGATATTTTTGTTAACGGAATTTTTAATGAGATAAGAACAAGTTCTCATGGCGATGGTGATATTTACTTAAACGGTTCCTGCAACACATTGTACGTTTATATGTTTGGAACAAATTTTTTAAAAGCTGAAAACCTGTCTGTATCAAATTATATTTTCATTGAAACATTAAGTATTGGCGATTGCAGGGTGAACGCCCCTGATAACGGTACCTTGGCTTATAACCTCTGGCGCAGCGGTAACATTTATTACAGGGGTAATCCGGCTCTTATAACAAATTTTAGTGATGGTACCGCGAAGGGTAAACTCATAAAAGAATAATTATTTTTTCTGATCAAAAAGGTATACGTAATAACCGTTTTCAAAAAATTTCTTTTCCTTTAAAACATGATTTTTTTGAAGTGAATCCAAAATTAAATTAGGGGAATGAGGATTTGCGTCAAGGTATATCACAGGAACATGAGAATATGTTTCTTTCAGCTCCTCCGCTTTTTGAACAGATAAAATTTTATCAGCTTCCAGTTTTTTACACATGCTGTAATACTCCTGCTGGTCTTCTACCGAAGTGAAATAACTTTTATTATAGTGATAGGCGAAAGTGGGTATAAAGTCAAAATCATGTACGAGAACAATGGTATGAAGCTCTTTATGTAACTTAACATATTCAACAGCTGCTGCTACATCGCGTCTAACTTTGGGTTTTAATTGCATACTTACTGCAAAGGATATAATTAGTAGGGCAATGAACGAATAAAGAACTTTAGGATTCTTAAAAAGAAAGGTGATTGAAAGTGCAAGTAAAAGATACCAGGCCGGCAAAATAAAGATAAGGTATCTGTCGATATACATCGGTATTTTGTACGAAAGAAGGAACATTCCAAAAAAGGGAAGAAGAAACCATATAATCAGTAATATTATTTTAGAAGGAAAAGGCTTTCTTTTTTTGATAGATAAAAAACAAAGTATAGTTGTCAGTACTAAAACCATGCATATAACTGTAGGCAGGGGTTGATTGCAAAAACTCCATAACATGTTGTAAAGGCTTTCTATGCCTGCGGGTGCTTCGAGCCAGGTGCCGTTTTTGGCGGAATGTGAAAAGCGCTGCCATAAAACCAGTAAATGCGGAAGGTAAAGAACGAGGATACCCATTGAACCTATGAGGAAAGTATATATTTGCTTTCGGTTAAATAAGAGAATATATATTGCTTGTATAAACAAGACGAAAAAACCGAAATAATGTGCGTAAATAAGCAGACTTGAACAAATAATCCAAAAACCTTTATGCATAAGTAAAGTATTTTCCAGCATCAAAAGAAAGTGATGTACTGAAAGAATGGTAAGTAACAAAAAAAGGCTATACACCCGGCAGTCGTGAGAATAATAAATGGATAAAGAAGAGAAGCTGAGTAATAAGGCGGAAACCCATCCGATTAAATTTGAAAAATGTTTTCTGCCAAAATAAAATAACGCAACTGAACTTAAACTTGAAAAAAGAAGTGGAAGCACCCGCACCGTAACATCAGATAATCCGAATAGCTTCATCCAGAAATGAAGAAAGATTTCAAACAGGGGAGGGTTATTATAATTTTTTAATTGTTCAACAATACTTGCCAGGTCAAATTGGGCATGGTAAATGGTGAAGGGTTCATCATGCGAAATATCCTGAAACAATAAGTACGGTATTCTCACAATTAAATTGAGAATTAAAATAAAAATTCCAGGTAAATACTTGTTTACCAAAAAAGAATTAACTGAACCCTGCATGCCCTGCAAGTTAGTTAAAAGAAAAATTTAAGGCGCAATTATCTTGGCTTGTAATATTTTTTTGCTTCAGGCATAAATTTCTTTATGTCCTTGATCCGGGTTTCGTCACTCGGGTGAGTGCTTAAAATTTCAGGTGGTTTTTCTCCGCCTTGTTGTGACATTCGTTGCCAGAAGGTAACAGCTGTCTCAGGATTGTAGCCGGCCATGGCAGCAAAAATAAGACCCATTTTGTCTGCTTCTGTTTCTTGCTTCCGACTGTATTTCAAAGTTCCTAATTGTGATCCAATACCATATGCCTGCATGAATAGTTGTTGCGTAAATTGTGGTTTTTGAGACAAGGCAACAGAAAGGGCGGTGCCTCCCACCTGTACCAATAACCCTTCACTCATGCGCTGATTTCCATGCCGCGCAATGGCATGCCCAATTTCATGACCCATTACAATGGCAAGACTTTGTTCATCGCCCGTTATCGGCAAAAGTCCGGTATAAACCACCACTTTACCTCCGGGCATACACCAGGCATTCACCTCTTTACTATCTACAACATTAAATTCCCAGGCAAAACCCTGAAGTTCGCTGCTTAGTTTTTTTTGAGCATGATATTCTTCCACTGCCTTTTGAATTCGGGTACCTACGCGGCGAACAAGTTGAACCCGATCATCACTTGAAGGAAGAGGAGGGTTTTGTGACAGAAACTGTCCGTATTCCGTTTTGCTCATGGTTATCATTTCACTTTCCGGTACCAGAGTTAAGTTGTGGCTTCCCGTAATTGCGTTTTTATGACAGGAAATTAAAACTGAAACAGTTAGTGCTGCTATTATTGTAAATTTTTTCATAATTATTAATCTTCTATTTTGGCGGTTAATCCTCTCTCCAGCAAACTTTCGCAAAGCGGTTTTAACTTTTTGTACGTTCCGTTTTTTACAACACATTTACCTTTAAAATGAACCAGATGCGTGCATTGTTCGGCCTGTTCAAGGTTATGGCCGCATACTTTTATTAATGATTCAATAACAAATTCAAACGTATTAAAATCATCATCATAAAGCACCAACGCTTTAGTGGCCTCTTCTTTTAAAATAACTTCAATTATTTCCTGTTCAAGCTGATCAGGAGATTCTGTAATTTTCATGCGGATATAAATTTAAGGAAATCCGGTTTAACAACTTAAAATTTATCCTTTTTATAGAGTATTAAAAAAGTATGCCAACACGGATGCTGTTTGTGAACCTTTAGATGGTAATGCCAATAATTAAAATGTCATCAATTTGTTTTTGAGATCCTTTCCAGAAAGTAAAAGAGGATTCGATACGCTTTAATTGCTCCTCGGCGGGAAGCATATGTATTTGAGTTAAAAGATTTTCAAACCGTGAACTTAAAAATTTCTTTCCTGTTTGTTCACCGGTTTGATCGGCATATCCGTCGGTGGACATGTACAAGGTGGTAGCCGGCTTCAGGGTTTTTTCAATGGAAGTAAAATTTTTGCTGTAACTCAAATCAAACACCCCGTCAATTGAATTTACCTGCGATTCAATTTTTTCAACTTCACCATCATTCACCAGGTACAGTATTTGGTTGGCCCCTGCGAAGTGAAGTGTTTTAGTTTCAGTATTTATTTTACAAATAGAGATATCCATTCCATCCGAATGTGTTTCCTTTTTTTTGGTAGCGAGAGTGGAAATGAGACCTGTATTCAGAACTTTAATTATTTCGGCCGGATCAGTAATGTTTTTATGACAAACTATTTCATTTAACAGTGTAGTACCCACCATGCTTAAAAATGCACCGGGCACTCCATGGCCGGTGCAATCTGCAATAACTACCAGCGTTTCATTTTTTCCGGGAAGGGTATAAAACCAATAAAAATCGCCGCTCACAATGTCTTTAGGTTTATAAAAAATAAAGCTCTCTGAAAAAGCTTTTTTTAAAATACTATAATTGGGCAGCATTGAGCTTTGAATTCTTTTAGCATAATTGATGCTGTCAATAATCTGTTTTTGATTTTTTTCTACAATGGATTTTTGCTTTTCCACTTCT
>JAOQAF010000228.1 GCA_025963735.1 Bacteroidota bacterium | reverse complement strand
TGCTTGACGTTTTTGTGATAAGAGCTTTTAAACCTGCTTACGCTTCGAAAAAAGAGGTTGTTGAGGCTTGTGAAAAAGTAGCGGGAGACGTAGAGCTTTTCTTAAAAGAGGGTTCAGCCAAAGAAATCGTTCTTCTTAGTACCTCCTCTCATTTTAATGACCCCGCAGTAATGAAAGAATTTTTACAATAATATTTAATTATGTTCAATACCATTCCCTCAAAATTTTGCTTTTTCCTCCTGCTTTTGGCCACCGGCTTAAAGTCGCAGATTAATTATGCTTTTTCAGCTTTAACAAGCGCGTATACTGCAAATGTCGCCCCGGTAGTTCTGCATGGCGCTTCTGTTGATGATGGGATTTCGGCCGCAACCGCTATCGGATTTAACTTTTGTTATGGAGGCTCAATCTATAACACTTTTCAGGCAAGTACCAATGGGGTAATGTTTTTGGGTACAGCAGCGGCAGGATCAAATATCACCAATAATTTAAACACAAGTACTGACAGACCTGCAATTGCCCCTTTATGGGACGATTTAAAAACATCAACTACCGGAAATGTTAATTATATACTTACCGGTGTAACACCCACCAGGATATTAACAATTGAATGGAAAAACATGTTATGGAACTATGCGGCTGCCGGTCCGGTTATAAGCTTTCAGGTAAAATTATATGAAACTACTAATCGGATTGACTTTTGCTATTTACAAAATGCAACCGCGGTAAATTTAGGAAGCGCTTCAATAGGTTTGGGTGGGCAAACTTCAGGCGACTTTTATTCGTTAAATGGTACAGGAGCTGCACCTGCCGCCTCTAAAGTAACAGAAACAAGCAATTTAAGCACAAGGCCTGCAACTAACCAGGTTTACAGATGGGTTCCGGCAATATGCGCTGGGGTTCCTACTGGTGGAGCCGCATCGGCCGTACCATCTTCTTCATGCGTGGCTTATAATACTACTTTGAGCTTAAGCGGAGCTACTTCTGCCTGTGGCATTACCTATCAATGGCAGTCTGCGGCTGCGCCCGGCGGGCCCTGGTCAAATATTTCGGGTGCCACCTTAAGTTCAACGGTTGTAAATGTTACTTCAACAACTTATTACCGATGTGTGCTGGCCTGCGGCGTTTCAACTGCAGCCAGCTCTTCAGCCATAGCCAATCTTACACCTGCGGGGGCCTGTGGAATTTGTAACCAGGTAAATATAACTCTGCCTTATACTATGGCCGGACAAACAACCTGCGGCTCAGGAAACAACATAACCAGTTCAAATGTTACCAACGTATGCGGTTCTACGCTATATTATGGCGGAGAGGACATTACCTACGCTTTCACACCTTCATCAACGGGTGTAATTACTATAAATGTTACTTCTACGGGTTCGTATATGGGAATTACTTTATATAGCGGCTGCCCCCTTTCCGGCGGTAGTTGTGTTGCCAATGCTCAAAGTTCAGCCGGTAATCAATCGGTATGTGTAAACGTTACCTCCGGCCAGGCCTATTATTTAGTTTTAGATTCCTGGCCAGCGCCTACTTGTAATCCGTATGCCATTAATATAAGTGCGCCGGGACCTTGTTCGGGCAGTATAGCAGGAGCAACTGCTGCGGCCACGTCTACTTCAGGCTGCGGATCTTTAACTTCAACTTTATCTTTAAGCGGGTTTAGTGCCTGCGGGCCTTCGTTTCAATGGCAATCAAGCGCTTCAGCAGGAGGCCCATTTACGAATATTCCGGGTGCCACTTTTCAAACCTATCCTTTTACTTCAACTGTAAGCACTTATTACCAGGCCCTTTTATCCTGCGGCGCATCAACGGCTTTAAGTAACGTGATACAAACAAATGTAACGCAAACCACTGCGCCCGCCTGTTCGTTATCAACGTATACATCAGCCACAACCACCTACAGCTTTGAGGTTTTTACCGGTACAGTATTACCTACCACGGATGATGTGCTATTTAATACCATAGTAAATTTTGGTTTTTCATTTTGTTTTACCGGTGCTCAATATTGGGGTGGGTATGTAGCCTCAAACGCAGCCTTTGTTTTTGATGCCGTTCCGTGTTACCCCAACATCTCCTCCTCAACTTACGCTGCCGGGGGTGTGGGAACAGGTTTTACTATTTCTGGTCCTGCACCTGTAAATGGAACCTCTATCCCGCGTAACGCTATATTAGCCCCATGGCATGATATAAATCCGGGATCAACCGCCACGGTTTCAACAACTAAAATTCAATATATTACTACAGGAACAGCTCCAAATCGAAAGTTTGTTTTAAGTTATGAAGATATTCCTATGTATTCCGCTGCTTGTGAAACAGTGGTCGCGCAGCGTTTCTCTGCCCAGATAAAAATATTTGAGACCACTAATGCAATTGAAATTCATATAAAGAATAAGCAGGTGTGTTCCACCTGGAATGATGGTCAGGCCGTAATGGGCTTACATAATTTTGACGGAACGGTTTATGTTCCACCTGTAAATGCAACTGCCCATAATGCAACGGCTGCATCACCATATAATAACTGGACTATGACCAATACCGCTTACAAATTTCAGTCGCCATGCGCTGTTAATGGAGGTCCTTGCTCTGTTTTGCCAATTTCATTTAAAAGCTTTTATGGCGAGCAGGTTGATTATATTAACAGGTTATACTGGGAAACCGCTGAAGAGGCAGATATAAAAGAATTTATTGTAGAACGAAGTACGGATGCCATTAATTTTACTCCAATTGGCAGTGTTAATCCTAACAATATGCCATCTAAATATATTTTTAATGATAATACGTTCAGAACAGACATCATTAATTACTATCGTATAACTGCTATAGAAAATAACAATCAAAGAAAGAGCACTTTTATTTATCCTTTAGGAGGAAATCTTGGTGATCTTGTTGTTTCAGATCCATTTCCAAACCCGGCCAAACAATCGTTCTCTATTTCCATTATTTCTAAAAAAGGAATGAATGTGAATGTGAATATTTATGATATGTACGGAAATATAGTGGAGAAAAATTATTATGAAATAACGGCCGGAATAACGCCATTAAACTTAAATTCGGCAAGTTTAGAAAGCGGAGTTTATATAATTAAAATTGAGGATGCCCTTAATAAAAAAGCTCTTTCGCAGAGGAAACTTATAATTGCTAAATAAATAATTAAGCATAAAGCAAAAATTCTTTCACTAGTTTTTTAAAAATGCCTTGAGTTATTCTCGACGTTTATCAAATGTGGAGTGGCTTCAGGACAGTGAGGGCAAAACCGTGATATTTATTTTAAGTGGAAATATATGTTTTACCTTCTTTTGTAATCTTGTTTTTCTAATTCATTACTTTAACCATAACCCATTTATTGAACTTTTGTTCAAATATTAAAAAAAGGAAGCGAAAATTTTCTTAAAAATTGGAGACTAGATTGGTTAAGATCTTTTCAGTTTCATAATCTTAGGTTTGCAAATTAAGATTCTTCGCCTTAATGCGAAGATTAATATCCTCGGTAATGAGTATTACTTTTCTGTGCGGATTATTTTCGGCTACGAATAAGGCCGTGTTTAAATGCGATGATCGGATTTCCTTCGTCAAATATTTTTTTTAGCATATACAGTGCTTGAAGTATGCATTTCAATTTTAGCTTACCCCGGGTGTTTCCGCTGATAGGAGTCCAGTCCTGTAGACTGTTTTTCCGCTGAGGTTTCCACAAATGGGGTAAATCCCCTGGCTGCATAATTTTTGGTATAGTTCCTTTTTTAAAATTGTCAAGCTCTCTTCAAGTACGGTAATAGGATTTACCACATCATGTTCGGCAAGTTTTTGATGGCCGTGTGATCGTATATAATAAACGGACGTATCAAATACAAAAACCTTTTGGGCAGAAAGCTTCTATCTCCTCTAAAATTCATTTTAACAAAAAAGGACAAAAGGGGGATATTAAAATAATTACACTTTTTGAGAAATTATATTTTGTATATTTATATTAACAATAATAATTTATCATGTTAACTATGAAATTTTTTTGGCGCTTTATATTATTTTTAATTTTTTCTAAAAGTATTAATGTGTTTGCGCAACAACATCAAAACCCCTTTTCTATGGATTCTATCCTTACGAGGAAGAGTGTTATTATATCGAGGCCAACAAATGTCCAATTATATAAAATTGATTATGAAGTAAAAGGTTGGGTAAATATAGAGGATTCATCAAAAATTAACACCCTTAATTTAGAATATTACGACAGTTTGCGAATGGAGGATGTTGATTTAGAAGTTTTAGATACTCCAACCTTATTAACACTCATTATATATTCAAAAACCAGAAACACATTAAATAAACAATGAGAAAATTAATTTATCTATTTATTTTTTACGCTTTCACTAACCTACAGGCGCAAATTTTGCATCCAACTGCTCCCATTAATGGAGAGTATGTTGGGGCTTGTCTAACTAGCACCTGTTCAGCCGTTTATACGGATAATGGGGGGGCAGGAGGTAATTATTCCAATAATATTGGTGATGGAGGTGGTGGTGGGATATATAGAGTTTTTTGCCCAAACACTGCCACAAATTGCGTACAAATGACTTTTACAGCCTTTAATGTTAATAAAGTAAATGCAAATTGTTTTACTGTAGGTGGCGGTGGTGCGGTATTTGGGGATTTTCTTTCTGTTGGGAACGGGCCAACTCAGAACAGCACGGCTTTTACTACAGCTCCGGCAAATGCGTCGGGTTTTATTTGTGGGACCCCCGGCGTGCCGTTTTCTTACACTTCAACAGATGCAAGCGGATGTTTAATTACAAGATTTTATTCGGATGGGGCAACAAACGCAGCTGGATGGAGCGCCAATATCACCTGTGTTCCGTGCGCAGGTGGCCCAAGTGGTAAATCCAATTCTGACTGTCAATTCGCTACTGCGGTTTGTTCAAATTTAGCTATTGCATCTAATGCAACGGGTCCTGGGATAGTTTCCGATGGATGTACTGCAGGAAGTTGCCCCGCTGGCGGTGAAAATTTTTCAAATTGGTATCAGGTTTTATTTAATACAAGTGGCACGTTTGGATTTACCATTAGTCCAACTAATCCAGCTGCAGATTATGATTTTGCTGTGTATGGCCCTGGCACTAATTGCGGCGCCTTAGGAGCAACAGTAAGGTGTAATGATTCAAGTACTTCAGGCAACACCGGATTAAGTGCAACGGGAACTGGTGCAACGCAAACTACAAGCGGAACTACCTTTTGTACGCTCCTTAACGTAACTGCAGGTCAAACCTATTTTGTGGTGGTAGATTCTTGGAGCCCTCCAAGCGGAGGATATAATTTAACCTGGGGAGGTACGGCCACATTTAACTGTGCTATTTTGCCGGTGGACATGGTTAGTTTTGATGCCACTTACAACATGAAGGATAAACAAACTGAATTAATTTGGAAAACTGCAAATGAACGCAACGTGAATTATTATGCAATTGAAAGAAGCTCAGATGGAAGTAACTTCACTGAAATTTTAGAGGTGCAGCCGGTAACCGGAAACTCTTCGCAGGTTAAAAATTATTATGCCGCTGATAAAAACCCGATGGTTAACGAAATAAACTATTATAAAATTGTAGCTGTTGATTATGATGGTCGTCGTACACCTTCCAATCTTCAGGCTGTCGCTTTTCAGGACGATGACGCCAATTTAAAATTAGTTCCCAACCCCGCGAAGGATATGGTTGAATTAAGTTTCAAGTCAAATTTCAACAAGGCCTGGGATATCAGCTTTTATGACAGTAAAGGAAAAATTAATAAACGAATTAATTATACCGCGCAAACCCTTGGCACCAACAAATATATAATGGACTTATCCGGATTTAATAAAGGAATGTATTTTGTTATTATTAATGATGGTTTTCATCAATACAAAAGAAAACTAATTATTGAATAATTTTTTCATTATTCCGAAATCTTAATCTTCCCGGAAAATTAAATGGAAAAGGCCGTCTCACGTGGAGACAGCCTTTTTTATTAAACAAAAATCGTTTTTACAAACGTTGAATCCAGTCAATTATTTCGTCTTTTGTTTTCCCTATCTTTTTTTGAATTCGGCCAAGTAATTCATCATCCTTGCCTTCTTCGTATTTAAGATCGTCGTCACTTAAATCAGCATATTGCTGTTTGATTTTTCCTTTAATTTCGTTCCAGTTTCCTCTGATTTTAAATTCTTTGCTATCCATAATGTTTTGTTTTAGTTATAGAAACTCCTTCAACTTTGTTGCCAATGGGATGATAGGAAAATTGAGAAATTTACACCGCAGTTTACGGGATGTAATTGAGCTCCATGCGTGTAGGCTTCGACTCCGCTATGCCTGGCGCTCTTCGGTGGTTGAAATCATTTCGACTGGGCTAAGGCTTCGACTCCGCTCAGCCTGACGCTCTTCGAGGCAAGACTCTCGAAGACATCACAAAAGAGATTGCTTCTTCGTTCCTCCTCGCGAGGACGAACCTGACAAAAACGAAGACGTCGACTCCGCTCAGCCTGACGCTCTTCGGTGGTTGAAGTCACTTCGACTGGGCCAAGGCTTCGACTGCGCTCAGCCTGACGCTCTTCGAGGGCTAAGGCTCCCGAAGCCATTATAAAAAGATTGCTTCGTCGTTCCTCCTCGCAAGGACGCACTGCCAAAGACTCAGCTGGGACTCCGCTCAGGCTTCGACTTCGCTCAGGCTTCGACTTCGCTCAGCCTGAGGTAAAAGTAAGGAATCCTGAAAATAAAAAAGGGAACATTACTGCTCCCTCTTTAAACCTCTACAACCACAGTCTATAAACTATTACTGCGCTTCCATTTTTTTACCTTCACGTTTACGAGTGTTTTCATCTAAATGAATTTTACGTAAACGGATGTGGGAAGGAGTGATCTCAACGTACTCATCTCCCTGAATGTATTCCATGGCTTCTTCCAGGCTGAATTTAATTTTAGGAACGATACGCATTTTTTCATCTGTACCACTAGCACGCATGTTAGTCAATTGCTTTTCTGTACACACGTTCACCACTAAATCATCAGGACGGATATGTTCACCGATGATCATTCCCGGATAAATTTCTTCACCTGCTTCGATAAAGAATTTACCGCGATCCTGTAATTTATCAATTGAATAGGCTACTGCATTTCCTTTATCCTTGCTGATTAACACACCTGCAATACGGCTTGGGATATGACCTTTCCATGGCTCGAACGCTTTGAAACGATGCGCCATGATAGCTTCACCTGCTGTTGCAGTTAAAACATTATTACGTAAACCAATAATACCGCGCGCAGGAATTTCAAACTCGATATGAGTTAAATCTCCTTTTGGCTCCATAATGGTTAAATTTCCTTTACGCTGTGTAACCAGATCAATTACTTTACTGGATGATTCCTGAGGTACATCCACAGTTAAAACCTCAATTGGCTCGCATTTCTGCCCATCGATTTCCTTTACAATAACCTGTGGTTGTCCTAACTGTAACTCGTAACCTTCGCGACGCATGGTCTCGATCAAAACGGATAAGTGAAGAATACCACGGCCAAACACCAGGTAAGAATCAGGAGAACCAGTTTCTTCAACGCGCATTGCTAAATTCTTTTCAAGCTCTTTGTATAAACGATCACGTAAGTGACGTGATGTTACGTATTTTCCGTCTTTACCAAAAAATGGTGAGTTATTGATGGTAAATAACATACTCATGGTAGGCTCATCAATGTGCATTAACGGCATTCCTTCAGGAGCATCAAAATCAGCAACCGTATCGCCAATTTCAAATCCTTCAATTCCGGTAAACGCGCATATATCACCTGTTTCAACTTCAGAAACTTTAACTTTTCCTAAACCATCAAAAATGTATAATTCTTTAATTCTTGATTTCTGAATTCTGCCATCACGCTTCACAACGCTTACAGGCATGTTTTCTTTAATTATTCCACGGAACACACGTCCTACGGCAATACGTCCGATAAAAGAAGAATAATCAAGAGAAGTGATCTGAATTTGAAGAGTTCCTTCACGCTTAGGAGCGGTAGGTATTTTATCAATAATGGTATCTAATAAATAAGTAATATCGGTAGTTGGAGTTCTCCAGTCCGGACCCATCCAGCCCTGCTTGCTTGAACCGTAAACAGTAGGGAAATCCAACTGATCTTCGTTTGCTTCAAGATTAAAGAACAAATCAAATACATTATCATGAACTTCATCAGGACGACAATTTGGCTTATCAACTTTGTTAATTACAAGAATGGCTTTTTTACCTGCGGCAATTGCTTTTTGCAACACAAAACGCGTTTGAGGCATTGGCCCTTCAAATGCATCCACTAACAAAATAACACCGTCGGCCATGTTCATTACACGCTCTACTTCACCTCCAAAGTCGGCGTGACCAGGGGTGTCAATGATATTGATCTTTGTACCTTTATAAGTAACCGAAACGTTTTTCGCCAAAATGGTGATACCGCGTTCGCGTTCAAGATCGTTATTATCTAATATTAATTCTCCTGTTTGTTGATTGTCGCGAAATAAATTACAGGTATGTAATATTTTATCTACTAACGTGGTCTTTCCGTGGTCAACGTGGGCAATGATGGCAATGTTTCTGATTATGGACATTTTATGTTTTTTAAGGCTGCAAAGATAGTGAATTTTTATCAATTTGCCTGTATGAATTGATAGTTAAGCGGTTAAGGCTTGTTAAATAGACGAGATTTTTAGATGAAAGAGAGACTTTAAAAGATTACCACTTATACTCTTTTACCACCTGCACAAATAATTTAACTTTTTCTTTATCAATATCGGGGTATAAACCGTGGCCCAGGTTGCAGATGTAGCGGTCTATTCCAAATGCCTCTAACATTGCATGTGTTTCAGAGATAATGGTTTTTTCATCAGAATATAGTAAACAAGGATCGGCATTTCCCTGCAATGTTTTTTTGCCCGCTTCCTGCCGTGCCTTTAAAGGGTCAATGGTCCAGTCGAGCCCTATGCTTGCACACGACGTTTCGGATATTTTTTTTATGGCATAATGCGCATCTTTTGCAAAAATGGTTACAGGCACCAGGGGCGAAAGTGCGGTACATATTTTTGAGATATATTGTAATGAAAATTCATAGTACATTTTTTCATTTAAAACACCCGCCCAGGAATCGAAAATCTGTAAAAGGTCGGCCCCTGCCGTTACCTGGCCTTTCAGATAATTGATGGAGCTTTGCGTAATTTTATCAAGAAGCGCGTGAGCCAAAACAGGTTGAGTGTACAAAAACTGTTTGGCTTTGCTGAAGGTTTTGCTGCCGCTGCCTTCTACCATATAAGCCAGTATAGTCCATGGAGCGCCGCAAAAACCAATTAAGGGTACGCGGCCGTTAAGTTCTTTTTTGGTAAGAGTCAACGCTTTCATTACGTAATCGAGATCTCCTGCATCAGCAATTTTTAATTTATCAATATCGGCTTTCGTTTGAATAGTATTTTGAAAACGCGGACCTTTAGCCTCAATCATTTCATAAGGTAAACCCATTGCTTCGGGTATTACCAATATATCACTGAAAATAATGGCGGCATCAACCCCTAAAATATCAACCGGCTGAATGGTAACTTCAGAGGCGAGTTCTGGATTTTTTACAAACTCCACAAAGTTTTTAGCCTTCGCGCGGGTGGCTCTGTACTCAGGTAAAATTCTGCCGGCCTGGCGCATCAGCCATACCGGGGCACGTTCAACAACTTCGCCGCGGGCCGCTCTTAATAATAAATCATTTTTTAACATCATTGCAAATGTAAAGGTTATTCAGAGAATTATTAAAATAAAATAGTGATGAACGGTTCAGCGCGCCGGATACTTAAGTGTAAATTGCGACTCTTAAAATATTATGAAAAATTTAATTATAGGATCTTTATTCTTTGTTTCTTCATTATTAAATGCACAGGAACATTTTTGCGCCAAGGCAAAAAAAACATCGGCAAGCCAACTTATTAGTCAGCAGCAACGAGCCAATTTATTGGTTCCACAGATATCCCATGAACTAAAATACGATGTAAAGTTTGTCCATTTAATGCTCAATGTAGAGCGCACAACCAAATTTATAAGCGGGGGAGTTAAAACCGTTGCTTTGGTAACTGCTCCTTCATTAGATACGTTCGCGTGTTTACTTCATCAAAACCACGCAATTGATTCGGTTCGTTTTAACGGAATGCTTATGACCTTTACGCGAAAGGATAGTATGGTAAAAGTGGCTCCGGCAGTGTCGTTAACCGCAGGCCAGACCTTTACGGTTATTGTTTATTATCAGGGAAATCCACCGG
>JAOQAF010000212.1 GCA_025963735.1 Bacteroidota bacterium | reverse complement strand
CCGACTTATTTGTTTCTGCGGGATTACTTAACAGGTCGCCAAAAACTCCGGCATTAAAATCTATGATTTGAAAATAAATAATACCGCAGGGTTTTTTGTCGTTGTAAACAATTACATACCGTGAAACTGCTTTGGTGTTTTTACACTTTTCAAGAATAGCAAGATATTCCAGTTTTAAAAAAACAGAATTCGCGTTGCTGAGTATTTCCCACTCATCTGAATTAACTGCAGCGGCATTTTCAAATAAAGTAAAAGAGAATTTCTCGTCCAGCTTTCTGAAAGGGGAAAATCTTTTTTTTGAAGAAATGGGCTTGCACAGCAGGAACATTCTTTAAAAGTAAGTATTTATGCGTTCTCGCGATCATAAATTATTTAAAAATATTAAGCTCTTATTTTAAAAATCTGTAACTTTAAATCATATTATGAAGGCTGATTTTAGGAACAGTCCGGCCATTGACCAGGTTGGAATTGAAGAAAGAGTAGCGCGTTTTAATACACGCAGTTTAAAAAAACAAACCAAAGTGGATGGCCTGAAGCTTGCGCTCAGCATGATTGATTTAACTACCCTTGAAGGTAAAGATACCGAAGGAAAAGTGAAGCAAATGTGCAATAAGGCCATGCATCCTTACGACGAAATTCCCGGTTTGCCTACAGTTGCCGCGGTGTGTGTGTATCCAAAATATGTTGAAACAGCCAAACGCGTATTAGAGGGAAGCGGAGTAAAGGTGGCATCAGTTGCAACTGCTTTCCCCAGCGGTAATTCCACACTGGAAATAAAAATTTCTGACACGCATTACGCGGTCGATCATGGCGCCGATGAAGTGGATATGGTAATTAGCCGCGGAGAATTTTTAAAAGGAAATTATAATTTTGTGCATGATGAAATTGCCGAAATTAAAGCCGCCTGCGGTAAGGCGCGCTTAAAGGTGATTCTTGAAACGGGTGAATTATCAACGCTTGACAATGTGAGGAAGGCCAGCGACATTGCCATTTTAGCAGGAGCTGATTTTATAAAAACATCTACAGGTAAAATTCAACCTGCTGCAACAATGCCTGTAACACTGGTTATGCTTGAAGCAATTAAAGATCATTATTTAAAAACGGGTATCATGATTGGCATGAAGCCCGCCGGGGGAATATCTACCGCAAAAAATGCTTTGCAATATCTTGTAATGGTTTACGAAACCTTAGGTCCAAAATGGATGACCAATGAATGGTTCAGGTTTGGAGCAAGCAGTCTGGCAAACGATATTATTCTTCAGTTGGCCAAAGAACGAAAAGGTGTTTACTTTAGTAAAGATTATATATCGATAGATTGATCAAAATATTAGCCACAGATTTCGCGGATTACACAGATTAGAAAGATAAAAATGACATATTAGAATTTATCGGTTATATAATTTAAGAAGGGTAAAAACAATTAATCACAGATTTCGCAAATTACACAGATAAGGAAGAAATAAGTTAATAATTAAGGAAGTAGTGAATTACATAGTCGAGGAAAATATTTTAGATTTGGTTAATGATGGCGATACCGAATATGCGTTAGAGCATACAAATGACATAACATATGAGATAATTGGAGCGGCAATGGAGGTTTATAATACTCTTGGAAAAGGATTTATGGAATCAGTCTATAAGGATTGTCTTTCAATTGAATTCGAAAAAAGAAATTTAGGTTATCAAAGAGAAAAAAAGTTTGAAGTTTTTTATAAAGGGATCAAAATACCTCACTTTTACCTTGCCGATTTTATTATAGAAGATCGGATCATTCTTGAAATTAAAGCTCAAAATCTTATTATAGAAGAAAATATTAAACAAACCATTAATTACCTGGCCGTATCCAAATGCAGGATCGGACTTCTGATTAATTTTGGTGATAGTTCTTTAAAATACAAACGGGTTATATTAACCAAATAATTCATTTTTTAATCTGCGAAATTAGTGAAATCCGCGGCTCAAAAACACAAAATAATAACCTTCAGAACTCTTTGCGAGATCAGCAAAATCTGTGGCTAAAAAAACAAAATAACAACACCGGGAACTCTCTGCGAAATCAGTGAAATCTGCGGCTCAAAAGAAAGAAATATGGAAAAAGAATTCACCTGGGATTATGCCCCCGCACCGGAAGCCAAAGACCACGCAAAAATTAAAAAACAATACGATCTTTTTATTAACGGCGAATGGGTTAAGCCCTCAACAAAAAAATATTTTAATACAATCAATCCCGCCACTGAAGAAAAAATAAGCGAGGTGGCTGAAGCCAATGAAAAAGATGTAGACCTTGCAGTAAAAGCGGCACGCAATGCTTACGAAAAAACCTGGAAAAAAATGCCTGCAAAGGAACGCGGCAAATATATTTTTCGCATTGCACGTATGATCCAGGAACGCTCACGCGAACTGGCTGTTATTGAAACGTTAAACGGTGGCAAATCCATTCGCGAAAGCCGCGACTTTGATGTGCCAACCGCAGCCAATCATTTTTTTTATTACGCAGGCTGGGCCGATAAACTGGAATACGCTTTTCCGAACCGAAACCCAAAAAGTCTTGGCGTGGCCGCGCAAATAATTCCCTGGAATTTTCCTTTGTTAATGGCTGCCTGGAAAATTGCCCCAGCTCTGGCAACCGGAAACACTGTTGTGTTAAAGCCGGCAGAAGCAACTCCTCTTACTGCCTTAAAACTTGCTGAAATAATTCAGGATTGTGATCTTCCGCCCGGCGTTGTAAATATTATAACAGGTTTTGGTAAAACGGGCGCCGCCATGGTTAATCATCCCGATGTAAATAAAATTGCCTTTACCGGAAGCACCGACGTTGGAAAAATAATCCAAAAATCAATTGCCGGAACAAATAAAAAAGCAACGCTTGAGTTAGGTGGAAAGGCTGCCAATATTATATTTGAAGATGCCCCCATTAATCAGGCGGTAGAAGGCATTGTAAATGGAATATTTTTCAACCAGGGCCATGTATGCTGTGCCGGCTCACGTTTATTTGTACAGGAAAGCGTGGCGGAAGAGGTGATTCAAAAACTGAAAGCCCGGATGGAAACTCTTATTGTTGGCGATCCGATGGATAAAAATACCGATATCGGGGCAATTAATAGTAAAGAACAATTATTAAAAATAAACGAATACTTGAAAATTGGCGCTGATGAAGGTCTTGAAATGTTCCAGACTTCATGTACTCTTCCTTCAAAAGGATTTTTCTGCAAGCCCACTTTATTTATCGGCGCTGCTCAAAGTAACCGCGTGGTAACTGAAGAAATTTTTGGTCCGGTATTAACCATTCAAACCTTCAGAACTATCGAAGAGGTTATTGAAAAAGCCAATAACATTCCCTATGGCTTAAGCGCAGGTGTGTGGACTGACAAAGGCTCAAAAATTTTTAATCTCACTTCAAAAATGAGGGCCGGCGTTGTTTGGGCAAATACATATAATAAGTTTGATCCTACATCTCCTTTTGGCGGCTATAAAGAAAGTGGTTTTGGCCGCGAGGGCGGGCTGCATGGACTTATGCCGTATCTTTCTTTTTAATTGAGGAAATAAATCCCTTCATAAATTACGTGCCAGGCAGCTTAGCCTGAACCTTTTTTTTAAGCTTTTTATAGTATCAGATCCTCAAAAATTTGTTTACCTTTAAAAGGAGATTTTTATGTTTTCTTTCCGTTGCAAGGCTATAACATTATTGTTGTTTATCCATTTGTTTTCAAAAGGACAATTCAACTATGGTCATCAAATGGATTTTGGAAAAAACCGTATTCAATATCAGAATTTTGTTTGGACCTATTTTGATTATGAACGTTTCCGCGTTTATTCTTATCAGGGCGGCGGCGAAATTGCCAAATATGTTTCAGTTTCGGTAAACAATCAATTACCCGTTCTTGAAAAACGCCTCGACTTCCAGGCAGAAGATAAAATCAACATCATTGTATATAACAACCAGGAAGACTTCAAACAAAGTAATCTTGGTCTAAGCAGTGAAGAGCAGACCAACACCGGAGGTATGACCAAAATTATTGGTGATAAAGTGAGCGTTTACTTTAACGGTTCACACGCCGATCTTGATCAGCAGATAAGGGCCGTGCTTGCAGAGTTATTAATTAACCAGATTCTTTATGGTGGTAACGCGCGTGAAATGGTGCGTAACTCCACCTTGTTAAATCTGCCTCCATGGTATACCCAGGGCCTGGTAAAATATTTATCGGAAGGCTGGACCAGCTATCATGACAACGTTTTATACGACGCCATTAAAAACGACAACTTTAATAATTTTAATAAACTAACAGGCAAACAGGCGGCCAATGCAGGTCATGCCCTGTGGTATTATATTGTTGACAGCAACGGGGAAGCAATGATCCCAAACCTTTTATACATGACAAGGGTTACACGCAGTCCTGATAACGCTTTATTATTTGTGCTTGCCACATCGCTCGCCAATCTTATTTACGATTTCAACGAATCGCAAAACCGCCGTCTTTTTATGTTTAAAGATTCCTCGTGCACTTCACCTATTCATGATAACAGCGTTCTTAAAAAATACAAATCCACAAAACATTATTATCAGTTAAAAATTAGTCCCGATGGTAAACAAGTTGTGTATGCGGTTAATGAGCTGAATCAGTTACGTGTGTACTTAAATGTTGTAGGAGAAAAAAAACAAAAGCGGTTATTAAAGTTCGGCCCTAAAGTTGAGCAGGTAGAAGACTACAATTATCCTTTATTAGGTTGGCATCCCAACAATAATATCGTTGCAATGATCTATGAAAAGAAAGATCAGCTTATCATTCATACAATTGACCTAGACTCGAAAGAAACTGTAAAACGTAACTTGCCGGGCTTTGAAAAAATAAACAGTTTTTCATTTAGTCCCGATGGAAAAAAACTAGTGATGAGTGCTGTAAAAAAAGGAAAAGGTCAAAGTGATATTTTTGTATTTTCACTTAATACAAGCGCCATTGAACAACTTACCAATGATGTGTGGGATGATAACTTTCCGGTATACGTTAAAGGCAATAAACATATTGTTTTTGAAAGTAATCGTGTGAATGATACGGTGAAAGCAAAAGATGACGCGCAATTTTTTTATAAAATGCACCGCAACATGGATCTTTTTATGGCTCCTTATCCCTTCACCGGCAAAACCCTTGTAAGAATAACCAATACGCCCGAAGTTAACGAAACCCAAGCCCAGGCTTACGATAAAAATTATGTATGTTATCTCAGTGAAAAAAACGGAATCTATAACCGATATGTAGCCGAATTCGACAGCTCCATTGCATTTGTTGATACGACGGAACATTACCGTTATTTTTTTAATTCAAAACCCGTTAGTAATTACGACAGAAATATTATAGAACAAAATATAAATTCGCAAAGCACTTATGTTGCCGATGTTATTTTCGCGAATGGAAATAATATGTTGCTCGTTTCACCATTACCGAAATTTGATCAGGTAAAAATGAAAACACCACTTAATACCTGGTTTAAATCTTCGACCCGCCCTATTCTCTCAGATCCGGCAAATTACAAAGATCTTAAATCATCGGAAAGTTTGTCTCCACCAAAGCCTCAGGAGTCAGGCAGCCAGGGAATTGATTTTGAAAACTATAAACTCTCCGGAGAAAAAGTGGCTCCTGCAACTAATACAACAACGAATAACGTTGCCAAAAAAGACAGCGTGGCAACTAAACCAAACAGCACCGAATTCAGATTTCCAATTCAAAAAAACTATTATACTTCTTTTTATACCGATTATATTGTAACCCAATTCGACAATTCATTTCTTGCAAATAATTACCAGTTTTTTGCAGGTGGAGGTTCGCCTATTTATTTAAATCCGGGATTTAACTTTTTAACCAAAATAGGTATAAGCGATCTGTTCGAAGATCAGCGTATCGTTGGCGGATTCAGGATTAACCCATCTCTGGATAATGAATTTATGTTATCGTGGGAACAACGTAAAAAACAATTTGATCATCAGATATTAATTGACAGGCAAACCTTTGCCCGTGTACCGGTAGCGCCCGACCACATCAATAATGTGTTCGCAAAAGTAAATACGCATACGGTTAGATACTCAGTTAAATATCCGTTCAGTCCGGTTGCCGCTTTACGGCTATCGCTTATGTACCGTAACGACAGAGCCACTTATCTTTCTAACGGCGATTTAACTTTGCCCGTTTCGCCTACTTTTCAAAATCTTGGCGGTGTACGATTAGAATATATTTTTGATAACACACGCAAGGTGATGCTTAATATCATGAATGGCTTACGATTAAAAGTTTGGACAGAGTACTGGAGGTTTTATGATAAAAAACAAAAAGATCTTTTCACTTCAGGATTTGATGTAAGACACTACCAGAAAATTCACCGTCAGTTAACCTGGTGTAACCGCATTGCAGGTGGTAATTCTTTAGGAACAGACCGTTTGATTTTTTATATGGGTGGAGTTGATAACTGGATCAATCCTTCTTTTAATAATAACATTAACATTGTGCATCCGGAGCAGTATGGATTTCAAACCCTGGCCACAAACATGCGCGGTTTTAAACAAAACATCCGTAACGGAAATAATTTTTTAATTTATAATTCAGAGTTGCGTTTTCCTGTAATACGTTATCTTGTTAATCATCCTTTACGTTCTGATTTTTTAAATAATTTTCAGGTGATTGGATTTACAGATATAGGAATGGCCTGGTACGGCGCTAATCCTTTAAGTACGGTTAATACGCAAAACGTTATTACTTACACACAAAACGATCCGGTAACGGGCCAGGGAGGCACAGGCGTTGTTGTAACCGTTATTGATCAGAAAAATCCTTTGGTAGGCGGCGTGGGCTTTGGTTTCAGATCACGCATATTAGGTTATTTTGTACGACTGGATTATGGCTGGGGAATAGATGCCTGGCAGGTTCAGAAAAAGGTAGTCGGATTTTCATTAACAACTGATTTTTAATTTTATGAACGAAGTGTTGCTTCTATTATTTGTAGGTCTGATAGCAGGTTTTTTAAGCGGATTAATTGGCATAGGCGGCGGCATAGTTATTGTGCCGGTTTTAGTTTATCTTTTAAATTTTAATCAAAAAACCGCACAGGGAACAACTTTGTTTATGTTTCTTTTTCCAATCGGAATTTTGGGAGTTTATAACTATTACAAAGGAGGGTTTTTGGATTATAAAACTGCTTTAATAATGGGAGCTACTTTTGTTATTGGCAGCTACTTTGGCAGTAAAACCGTTATAGCCATTGATACCAAAATTGTAAAACAAATGTTTGGCGCCTTTATTATTTTGATAGGAATAAAAATGCTTTTTAATAAGTAATGGCCGACAAAGAACTTATACGCTTCTTATCAAAAAAGTATTTTACAAAGGTTGTTGAAATCAGGCAACATCTTCACAAACACCCCGAACTTTCTTTTAAGGAATTTGAAACCTCAGCGTTCATTCAGCAACAACTTACAGAAGCTGGCATTGGTTTTACTTCCGGCCATGTTAAAACAGGTATCATTGCTTTAATAAAAGGAAAAAATTCTGAAAAGAAAACGCTTCTTTTAAGAGCCGATATGGATGGCTTACCAATTACTGAAAAAAATGATGTTCCTTATAAATCGGTGAACACCGGCATTATGCATGCCTGCGGACACGATGTGCATTCGGCCTGCATGCTTGGCGCGGCTTTTATTTTAAATGAATTAAAAGATACCTGGGAAGGCTCGGTTAAAATCATGTTTCAGCCAGGGGAAGAAGTATTACCCGGAGGCGCGAGTTTAATGATTGGGGAAGGTGTGCTTGAAAACCCGAAGGTAGACAAAGCCATGGCGCTGCATGTTTTTCCTTCCATGGAAACAGGAAAAGCTGGTTTTAAAAGCGGCATGTACATGGCAAGCACCGATGAATTGTATCTAACGGTTGGCGGACGTGGCGGCCATGCAGCCATGCCTGCTGATTACGTTAACCCCTTATTAGTTGCTTCTGAAATTCTGCTGGAAATAAATAAAGAATTCATGTTGCCTAATTCCTTAAAAGGATCGGCGGGAGAAAACATTCCCACGGTTGTAGCTTTCGGTAAAATAGAAGGCAAGGGTGCCACCAATGTTATTCCTGATAAAGTAGAAATTGAAGGTACCTTCAGAACGATGGATGAAGACTGGCGCGAGCAGGTCCATCACCAGTTGCATAACATCGTTAAAAACATTTCATCCAAACATAATGCGGTTTCACAATTACGGATTGAAAAGGGTTATCCTTTTTTAATGAATGATACCGCGTTTACAAATTCATCTTCAACTTCGGCGAAAGAGTATCTCGGAAAAGAAAATGTGGAGGAGCTTCCTATGCGTATGACTGCGGAAGACTTTGCCTACATTTCTCAAAAAGTACCAAGTTGTTTTTTCAGATTAGGAACAGGAAATAAAACAAAAGGAATTACTTCCGGTGTACATACTCCTACGTTTGATATTGATGAATCGGCGCTTGAAACAGGTATGGGGCTTTTAAGCTGGCTCGCCATATATGAATTGAATTCCTGAGTTCAACAGGTGTTGCAACACATTACTTCTTTTTATTTTCTTTGGCAATGGTAATAAAAACCGGAAAGTGATCGCTGTAACCCGCTGTATAAGCACCGCCGCTATAAGTTCTGAAAGGATATCCTTTAAAATTTCCGAAATCGCTTTTTAAAAATTCTTTATTAAAGATGCGAACGTTGTGATATTGCCACGTATCAAAGTTACCTTCCATCCAGGGTTTGTTAAGAATGATCTGGTCAAAAAGATTCCAGCTGTCCTGCCACGCCAACGTGCCAATTCCATCTTTAAAAGGTTTTTCCATCGGGTTGAAAAATTTACCAACCACCGGACTTTTCTCATCACCATATGTCCCTATCACTTCTTTAACGCACACGTTCGTAGGATCATCGTTAAGATCTCCCATAATAATAATTTTTGCTTTCGGGTTGGCAGTTGTAATACTGTCTGAAATATGTTTGGCCATTTTTGCGGCGGCATTACGGTTAGGTCTGCTTGCAAGCTCCCCGCCCCTTCTGGATGGCCAGTGATTTACCAGAACAGTAACAGGGTCCCCTGCGAAAGAACCGCTCACTACTAATATGTCTCTTGTTCTGCGCGCAGAATCAGTAACTAACGTTACATGATAAGAAGTTGTTTTACCAACTTTAAAATACAAAGGGTTGTAAATAAATGAAGGATCTACTCCCCGCGCATCCGGCCCTTCGATGTGAACAATTTTGTAATTCCGTTTTTTTAACTTCGGTGAATTTACAAGGTCCTGAACTACACTTTTATTTTCTATTTCGCATAAACCTAAAATGGCTAAACCATCTGGTGTCACATCTGTTGCCATTTGGCTGATAACATCGGCAAGATGTTCAATCTTGGTACGGTATCGCGGGCCGTTCCAGGCATTAGTGCCACCGGGAGTGAAATCTTCGTCGTTCTTCCACTGATCATTTAAAGTATCATAGAGATTTTCAACGTTCCAGAAACCTATCGCAGCCAGATAATAATTTTTATCCTTATGAAGTTTTTGCCCCTGCGATAAATGTGAAGCAACAATTAAAAGAAGAAGAATGATTTTTTTCAATTTGATTTTTTTTGAAGGAAATCAAAAGTAGTAAATAATTTTTAGCGTAAAATTAAATATAGGTTAAACCTTTTGGCAGGCCATTTTTTTCTTAAATCCATTCAGACCCAAAATTAAAATTTTGTTAATAATTAGTTAATAATGCGGCAGTTAAATATTTATATATTTGGCCGTTCTTAAAAACAGGAGTGATCACCCTTGAGTTAATTAAAAGGTTCTCTTTTAAATTACCGAAGCCGCTTCAACATTCGATTGCGTACAGTAAATAAAAAGACAATATGATTAAAAAAATACTTTTCGCTGCATTTGTAATTCTTTCAGTTTCGGCCATATCTCAAACAGAGAAGGGCACTGAAACTGTACCGGTAGCCAAGCCATCCGACGTTAACTCTCCTTTGGTTCCGCCCGACTCTACTGTTGCAGTAGACAACCAGGCCGACACCACTTCCGCGGCCAAGTTCAATTTACCGATTTTCAGCACCAGCGGTGCGGATGCGGACTCTGACATGGATAACCAGGACGTATCAGGTTTACTTCAATCAAGCCGTGATGTATTCACGCAGTTCGCCAGCTTTCAGTTTGGTGTGGCACGTTACCGTATGCGTGGTTATGCTTCTGAAAACCAACAGGTATTGATAAACGGGGTGAATGTAAATAATCTTGAGAATGGAACCAGCACCTGGAGCAGCTGGGGTGGTCTTAATGATGTAACACGTTTTGTAGAGTCGCGCTTTGGCAACGGGCCAAATCGCCTTGCTTTTTCGGGTGCCGGTGGATATACGAATATCGATTCAAAAGCTTCATCTTTTAGAAAAGGCACACGCATCTCATATGCAAATGCAAACCGTATTTTCCGTCACCGTACCATGATTACGCATTCCACCGGGATGATGCAGAATGGTTGGGCCATTACCTTATCCGCCAGCAACCGCACAGGAGACCAGGTGTATATTCCCGGAACATATATAAATGCCAATTCTTTTTACGCATCAATAGATAAAAGATGGAACGACCATCACACAACATCTCTTGTAGCCTTTGATGCGCCTACTGAACAAGGAAGAACATCGGCAGAGCAAATGGAAGCCTTTCAAATATCAGGTTCAAATTATTATAACAGCTTATGGGGATATCAAAACGGTAAAGTGCGTAACTCTTCCGTTGCACGCACCAACAGACCAATGATGATTCTTTCACACATCTGGAATATGAATGATGGAGCCAAACTGACAGCTTCCGCTTCATACAACTGGGGAACATACAGCATTTCGGGTTTAAACTGGAATAATTCACCAAACCCCCGTCCAGACTATTACCGTTATTTGCCTAGCTATTATTACAGACAAGGCGAAACAGCAGAAGGCGACGCGCAAACTCAATTGTGGAAAGATGATGTAAATACGCGCCAGGTTAACTGGGACAGGCTTATTGCCATGAACCAGGCTAATCTCTATACTGTTCCAACTCAAAGCGGACAGGTTAATACCACTGAAACACGTTCAAGATATATTCTAGAGAACAGGGTTGAAAATTTAAAAAACGCGGGTTTAACAATGATCTATAACAAAAGGATAGACAAGTTATTTTTAAGCGGAGGCTTGAACGCTAATATGTATAAAAACAACCGTTACAAGGTAATGGAAGATTTATTAGGCGGTGATTTTTGGCTGGATTATGATCAGTTTGCACAGAACCTTGGAGTTGATGCAACCTATCAGCAGAATAATGTAGAAACACCTGACCGTAAAGTACGCAAAGGAGAAAAATTCGGATTTGACTATACAACCAATGTAAATCACGGTGAGCTTTGGGGACAAGGTGAATACAGTTTTACCAACCTGGATGTGTATGCAGGAATATCTGTTTCCAGCAGTCAGATTTACAGAACAGGTAATATTGCCAATGGAAAATTTCCAACAACCAGTAAAGGAGACAGCAAGAAATTAAATTACCTCAATTATGGCCTTAAAGGAGGTGCCACTTATAAAATTGACGGTCGTAATTTTATTACAGCTAATGGAAGTTATTTAACCCGGCCACCTGAAGTAAATAACATTTTTATTTCGCCGCGCACCCGTAACGATATTGTGAATAATGGCGTTCCTGCCGAAAATATTGCGAGCATGGATATCAGTTACCTTGCAAAATATCCGGGATTCAAAGCAAGACTGACATATTATAACACTATAATTACCAACCAGGTTTATTACCGAGTATTTTGGAGCGATGAATACAATAACAATGTAAACTATTTAATGACAGGTGTAAACCAACAGCATCAGGGTGTTGAATTAGGATTGGAAAAAACCTTATTCACGGCTCATGTTATTCAGGGAGTGTTTGGTTATGGAAATTATTATTACACCAACAGACCTACAGCTCAGGCATGGCAGGACAATAATAACACACAGTTATTTTCTGACAGAACTGTATATCTTAAAAACTATCGAATAGGCGGAACACCACAAACGGTGGCCGGTTTGGGATATCGTTATAATGGAATAAAACGCTGGTATGCGGGTGTTACTTACAACTATTTCGCTCAGAATTTCCTTGAACCAAATCCTGACAGAAGAACAGCTGAAGGTGTGCAGAAATACACAACAACAGATCCTATGTATAAACAAATTGTAGATCAGGAACAACTACCGGATTATTTTCTTGTAAATGCCAATGCAGGCAAGTCATTTAGAATTGCAAGCAAATATATTTTAAATGTAAGTCTTACAGTGAACAACGTGTTAAATAATAAAAACATCCGCAACTGGGGATATGAACAAATGCGCTGGGATCAAAGTGATGTTACCAAGTTTGCTAACAAATACCAATACATGCCGGGCGCAACCTACATGGCCATGATCAACTTTACTTTCTAACCGAAATACGAATGAAAAAACTAATTTACTTAAACTCCTTTCTTTTCTCCATACTGTTATTTAACAGCTGTAAGAAAAAAAACGATATCCCGCCCACCAGAGACCTGGCAAATGGCTCTACCTATTCGGTAACCGATTTAAAAAACATAGCAACATGTTCAAATGCCTGTAATCACAGGTTCGTGAATGAAGCCTATTTTAAAGGAGTAGTTATTGCCGATGAAGTAAGCGGAAATTTTTACAAGGAAATTTATGTAAGAGACGCGCAAAACACGGGTGGCATTCATATGACCTTTACCGTTTCAGGAAGTAATTTGTTCATTGGCGATTCCGTTCGTTTGAATTTAAAAGGGTACGATGTTAACCTGAATGCTTCTTCCGGAATGCTGGAGATTGATTCCGTAAACTTTGAAAGGAACGTTGTGAAATTTGCTTCGGGCGCCAATCCGCAACCGCGGGTAATTTCACTTTCAGCGCTAAGCGGAACAAATTCTTACTCCAGTTATTTTTGCGACCTGGTAACTATTACGGGCGTTTCTTTTTTACCACCGGATACCAATAAAATTTTCGCTGATCCTATCCTTCAGCAATCCATCAATCATACTATTCAGGATTGCGGCGGTAACCAGGTTGTTGTAAGAACCAGTAATTACGCGCTTTTCGCACAGGAAAAAACGCCCACAGGTTTTGGTTCCATTACCGGAATTGCAACTGCCTATGGCACTACTAATCAAATGACGATCAGAACACCTTCCGAACTTAATATGAAAGCAGTATCACCTTGTTATACATATATTAAAAAAGATTTTAACGATAACTCCATTACAAGCGGAGGCTGGAATCAGGTTTCAGTAACCGGGCCTGTGGTTACATGGAGCACATCCACTTTTGGCGGCGCCATCTTCGCTAAAATTTCCGGTTTAGTGGGCACATATCAACTTTCAGAAAACTGGTTAATTTCTCCGGCTATAAATTTAGCAGGTGCAAGTAATCCTATCTTAACTTTTCAAACAGCTGCCAAGTTTTCGGGTAATCCGTTAGAAGTTTGGGCCTCTACAAATTATGTTTCGGGTTTGCCATCAACCGCCACGTGGACACAATTAAGCGGATTTAATCTTGGCCCTATCACTCCTGGCTATCAATGGACAGCTTCAGGACTTACCTCTCTTAGCGCGTTCAAAAATGCCAACACGAGAATAGCGTTTAAATATACAAGTACTACTTCCGGTGCAACCACTTATGAGGTAGACGATGTTGTAGTAAGAGAAAATTAATTTTAAAAGATATTCATTATGAAAAAAATAAATTTAGCCATTGTTTTATTAAGCAGCTTTTTACTGGTTTTGAGTTCATGTAAAAAGAAATTTGAACTTCCGCCAAAAAAAGAAGCTCCTGCTAATAACGGAACAATAACCATTGATTCCATTTACAAAAAATACATTTCGTATTATGTAACAGCGAGTCCGTCGCCTACAAGATTATTTAAATTCAGTAACGACGCCAGTGTTACTGGTACTGTAACGGCCGATGAAATAAGCGGAAACATTTACAAATCGGTTTACATTCAGGATGCAACAGGTACACTTCAGGTTAAATTATTAAACAGTGGTGGTCTGTTTGTTGGCGATTTAATCAGAATAAATCTTAGAGACGTTATTCTCGATGATTATGGAAAAATGGTTCAGCTTGATTCGGTTGACATTGAAAAAAGCGCCGTAAAAATAAGCAGTGGAAATGTTGTAACACCTGCCAAAGCCACCTTTAATCAACTTACACAACTTAACGGAGCGGGCTTAAGCAACTTCCAGGGTAAGCTCGTTCTTTTAGATTCGGTTGAATTTAATCTTGCAAGTAAAAATCAAATGTTTTCTGACCCTATTAATAAAGTTAGTGTTGACAGGATTTTAGAAAATTCTGCCAAATCCACTATTACCGTAAGAACCTCTGGGTACGCAAATTTTGCCGGTAATATTATCCCCTGCGGCAATGGCTCTATCGTTGGAATTGTAAGCCAGTTTAACGGCACCATTCAATTATTGATCAGGGATGTAAAAGAAGTAAAATTAAGTTCAGGAACCTGTCCGTATTTATCAAAAGCGTTTGATGCCGACGGACTCTTGGGCGGCGGCTGGTCAACCTATAATGTAACCGGTAACATTAACTGGACAATTGGAACCATTGGCGGCGGCTCTTATGCTAACATCAGTAATTATGCCGGCTCTAACATTGCCTGCGAAACCTGGCTTATCTCCCCACCTGTAAACCTTTCCACCTCTGTTAATCCGGGCCTAAGCTTTTTATCCGCTTATAAATATGCGGGTCCTGCTTTACAGGTTTATGTTTCAACGGACTATATTTCGGGAAACCCTACCCTTGCGACCTGGACCGCTCTTAACCCTACATTGTCCGCGGGAGCGTTTGCCTGGACACCTTCAGGTAATGTTTCTTTAAGCGCTTATAAAACTTCCAACGTGCGTATTGGTTTTAAATATTCTGGAACCTCAACCTCAGGTAGCACCTGGGAGTTAGATAACGTAGGTATTGTTGAGTTTTAGTACTGCGTTTTTCAAATCTTGTTTATAAATCTCTTTTATAAACCGGCTGAGGCTTTGTAACTTGCAGTATGAGTAAAGTTGCAGAGAAGGAAACCCCTTTAATGAAACAGTATAACGGTATTAAAACAAAATACCCGGATGCTATTTTATTATTTCGTGTCGGAGATTTTTACGAAACCTTTGGAGAAGACGCGGTAAAAGCTTCAAAAATTTTAGGAATTGTTTTAACCAAACGGGCTAACGGTTCGGCCACTCATATTGAATTGGCTGGATTTCCGCACCATTCATTAGATTCGTATTTACCTAAATTAGTTCGTGCCGGATATCGCGTTGCTATCTGCGATCAGCTTGAAGATCCTAAAATGGTAAAAGGGATTGTGAAGCGGGGCATCACAGAGCTTGTTACTCCGGGGGTTAGCTTTAACGATAAAATTCTACATCATCAGCAAAATAATTTTCTTGCTTCCTTACATTTAGATAAAGATAACGCGGGCCTTGCGCTTTGCGATATTTCCACCGGTGAATTTTTAGTAGCGCAGGGTTCGGTTACTTATATAGAAAAACTCATCCAAAATTTTAAACCCAACGAATTACTATACGAAAAAAATAAGCGTGCCCAGTTAACTGACTTGCTGGGAGACCGTTTTTACTCTTTTGGTCTTGACGACTGGGCCTTTACTTACGATTATGGTTACGACAGTTTGATAAAGCATTTTGAAACCAAATCATTAAAAGGATATGGAATCGAAGGTAACGATCATGCTATTACTGCTTGCGGAGCCATACTTCATTATTTGAATGAAACAAAACACGACCGGTTAAAACACATTACAAAAATTAGCCGTATTGATGAAGAACAGTTCGTGTGGCTGGATAAATTTACGGTAAGAAATTTAGAACTGTATTCCACAAACCACGAAAACGGAAAAAGCCTTGTGGACGTGATTGATAAAACAGTCAGTCCGATGGGATCTCGTTTACTAAAACGCTGGCTGGCTCTTCCTCTAAAAAATATCGAAGCCATCAACGAACGTTTGGCAGCGGTAAAATATTTTTACACCAATATTGAAGAACGTCATGCTATTTCGGAATTGCTTAAAGAAGTGGGTGATCTGGAACGTTTGATATCAAAGGTAGCGGCCATGCGCGTGAACCCGCGTGAACTAACCCAGTTAAGAAAATCGCTGGATATTATTGAGCAGATACAAACCCGGATTAAATCTTCAGATAATGAAAGCCTTCATAAGATCGCGGAACAATTAAATCCTTGTCCGATCATTAAAGAACGTTTACTACACGAACTGAACGACGAGGCACCGGTAAATGTTTTGAAAGGGAATGTGATCAATAAAGGAATTAATGAAGAGCTGGATGAATTAAGAAGCATTGCCTATAACGGTAAAGGGCATTTGCTTCAAATACAACAACGCGAAATTGAAAAAACAGGCATTTCCTCTCTGAAAGTGGCTTATAACAGCGTGTTTGGTTATTATTTAGAAGTAACGCATTTACATAAGGATAAAGTTCCCTCTGACTGGATCCGCAAACAAACACTTACTAACGCCGAACGTTATATCACGCCTGAACTAAAAACATACGAAGAAAAAATTCTTGGTGCTGAAGAAAAAATAATGGCGCTGGAACACCGGTTGTTTGAAAACCTGGTGGTAAGTCTTAATGACTATATTATCCCCAATCAGCTCAATGCTTCTTTATTGGCAAGGCTTGATGTATTCTGCGGGTTTGCAACGCTTGCCATTGAAAACAATTATAACGAACCCGAATTTAACGAAGGCTTCGCAATTGAGATCACAGAAGGCAGGCATCCGGTTATAGAAAAACAATTACCGGTTGGAACTGATTATGTAAGTAATTCGATACTTCTGGATAATGATAACACGCAGATCATGATGATCACCGGCCCTAACATGAGCGGTAAATCTGCTTTATTAAGGCAAACAGCTTTAATAGTTCTGCTTGCCCAAATGGGAAGTTTTGTTCCTGCGCAGGCAGCCAAACTTGGCATCGTTGATAAAATTTTTACGCGTGTAGGCGCAACCGATAATATCAGTTCAGGCGAATCTACCTTTATGGTGGAGATGAATGAGACGGCCAGTATTTTAAATAACTTAAGCAATCGCAGCCTGGTTTTACTGGATGAAATTGGTCGTGGTACATCTACTTACGACGGTATAAGTATCGCATGGAGCATTGCTGAATACATACATGCCCAAACTAACGGTCGCGCCAAAACACTTTTCGCTACGCATTACCACGAGTTAAATGATATGAGTAATTTGTTTCCGCGCATTAAAAACTTTAATGTGTCGGTAAAAGAAAGCGGCAACAAAATAATATTTCTGCGCAAACTGGCCGAAGGAGGCAGTGAACATAGCTTTGGTATTCATGTGGCGCGCATGGCCGGTATGCCAAAGAGTGTAATTGACCGGGCAAATGTTATTCTTAAAAAACTTGAAAAAGAACATGAACTTGAGTTTGCCGGTGAAGATGAAATAATGGTGGAGGGTGCTCAAAAAATAAAAACAAAGAAGGACAGTGATTTTCAAATGAGTTTTTTTCAGTTAAACGATCCGGTTTTAGAGCAGATAAAAGAAGACATTTTAAGGATAGATATTAATACGCTAACCCCGGTAGAGGCCTTGTTAAAGCTAAACGAAATTAAAAAGCTGGTAGGAGGCTAAATTTCAGACAAAAATTTTTGCAAAACCAAAAAAACCTTTACATTTGCAAACCTTATTCAAAAGGAACCGGATTTTGGTTGTTTTTAATAGATAATGCGGAAATAGCTCAGTTGGTAGAGCGCAACCTTGCCAAGGTTGAGGTCGCGAGTTCGAGCCTCGTTTTCCGCTCCAAAACCCTCTCTCCGGAGAGGGTTTTTAAATAAATGTCAACGGTCCGCCTGGGTGGTGGAATTGGTAGACACGCAGGACTTAAAATCCTGTGCTTTCACGAGCGTACGGGTTCAAGTCCCGTCCCGGGTACAAGGTTTAAAAACCTGGACATTTATTTAAAAATTAAAGCCTCTCAGAAATGAGGGGCTTTTTTTATGGGGCAATTGCCTGTTTTCTTAAATTTTTGACTTTCAAATAAAATTTAATACTTTCATTATAGGAAGGACAAAAAAAAGCGAGAGATCGCTCTCCCGCTTTAGATGTTTTCACAACGGAATAATCCTTATTGTGATTTGCTTTCAATTTTGAATTACAAATATATATAAAATTTAATACGATGAAAAAAATTTTAGGGTTGGATATAGGCGTTTCCTCAGTAGGTCTTTCTGTTGTGTATGAAGAAAACAAACAGAAAAAGATAGCGGATATGGCAGTAAGGATAATTCCGGAAGATCCAAACTTCCATGGTAAGTTCTATTCAGGGAATACCGCGAGCAAGAATTTAGAAAGAACTACAAACCGAGGAATAAGAAGAGGCTATCAAAGGTTTCAACAAAGAAGAGACAACTTATACAAGCTTTTAAAAGAAAACAATATGTTTCCAAATGAGAGCTTGTTCAAATTAAACTCTACGGAATTATATAAGTTACGCGCAATAGCCGTTACTCAAAAAATTAATTTAGAAGAGTTAGGGCGTGTTTTGATTTTATTAAACCAGAGAAGGGGCTTTTTAAGTAACAGAAAATCTAATTCAGAGGAAGAGAACTCCACCGATTATAAAAAGAGAATCTCCGAGTTAGAGAATGAGTTGAATGGAAAAACAATAGGTCAACAATTATTCTCCGAACTTGAAAGCGCAAAAAATATTTTTGAAATTCTTCTCCGGGAAAGAACCTATTTAAGGAAGTCTTATATTGAAGAATTTGACCGTATTTGGGAATGTCAGAAGCAATTTTATCAAAATCTAACCGGAGGAATAAACGAAGATGAGAATAAAGGTACCTTGTATCATACAATTCGAAACAAAATAATTTACTATCAAAGGCCATTAAAAAGTCAGAAAGGTTTGGTTTCGGAATGTTCGTTTGAAAAGCACCACAAAGCAGTTGCCAAATCTTCACCATATTTTGAGATTTTTAAAATATGGCAACGCATTAACGATCTGGAAGTTTCGTTTCAAGACGGTTCCAAAATGAAGCCGTCTTTTGAACAAAAACAGTTACTTTTTAACGCTTTGTTTTATGGCGAGAAACTGAATAATAAATTCAAAATTACTGTTACAGAAATAAAAAAAATATTAGCATTAAAAAGAAATGAAGGCTATTTGAACTTTACAGAATTAGATGGCAGCAGAACTTATTCAATACTAAAAAACGCTTTAATTAAAGCGGAAATTAAATCCCCTGAAAGCATTCTTTTTTTTAATCTTGACAAAAATGATGAAAAAGGTGGTTTGCTAGAACTGTGGCATATAACCTATTCTATTCCAAATGAAAGTGAAGTTCTCAATGCTCTTGTTAAAAGGTTTCAATTTACAAATGAACAGGCCAAAGTTATTGCGAAGGAAGTCGCATATAATTCCGAATTCGGAAATCTTTCAACGCGGGCGATAAGAAAGCTTTTAACTCACTTACAGAAGGGTTTAAATTATAGCGAAGCTTGTGATGCTGTTAACTATGATCATAGCGGATATAAAACCAAGATCCAATTACAAGACAAACTAAAACCAATTAAACAAAACAGTTTAAGAAATCCTGTAGTTGAACAAGTATTAAATCAGGTAGTAAATGTTGTAAATCTTGCGATTACAAAACATGGAAAGTTTGATGAAATTCGAGTAGAACTTGCCCGCGAATTAAGAAACAGTGCAAAAACCAGAAAAAATATAACAAAACTGAATGGCAGAAATAAAAAGGAAAATGACAAAGTAAGAGAAATCCTATCGAAAGAATATAGTTATAAAATCGTGAATGGTAGAGACACCCAAAGGTATAAATTATGGAATGAAACAGACAAGCATTGTCTATACTGTAGTAATCCAATTTCAAAAACTGACTTTATTACGGGAAATGGAGAAATAGAACACATCCTCCCAAAATCCCGTTCGTTCAGTAACAATTCAAACAACTTTATCTTAGCTCATAGAAAATGTAACAGTGGCAATGAAGGCAAAAATCAAATGACGGCCTATGATTTTATGGCTTCAAAAGGGGCCGAGGTTCTGGAACAATATATCAAGAAGGTTAATAGTTTTTACAAAGATGGCGAAGGATCTCTTTCAAAAGCCAAATTTGAGAATTTACTGTGTAAAGGCGAAGACATTCCTTCCGATTTTGTTGAAAGAATGAAGAAAGACACACAATATATTTCAAAGGAAGCTGTAAGATTACTAAAATCAGTTTGTGAAAACACCTATACCACCACTGGGCAAATAACAGATTTTTTACGTGAAAAATGGGAGCTTAAAAACGTCCTTCAGGAAATAAATATGGGAAAATATAAAGCTATCGGCCATGTTGAAATTAAAGAATACAAAGACAGGATAGGCAATATTAGGTCATATGAGACAATTAAAGATTGGAGTAAACGCGATGATCACCGACATCACGCAGTGGACGCCTTGATTTGTGCGTTAACCGATCAGAAAATAATCTTTAAATTGAATAATTTAAATAAGATATATCAGTATCAAAAGGAAGCGCTAAGTGAAAAGGAACTTGAAGAAATTAAGAAAACTTATGAATTCCAGAAGCTAGACATTAAATCTTTCGCTGATTTAATTGATGATTATTATAATGCTCCTATTCCGAACTTTAAAGAAGAGGTAAGAAGGCATTTGGATAATATTTTCGTCTCAATAAAAAAATCCTCCAAAGTGTTAAGTAAAAATATTAACCATCCAAAAAAGTCTGAACCACAAATTACCTGGACTCCAAGAGGAAGAATACATGAAGATACAGTAATGGGCCTAGTGAAAAGAGTTTCAGGAAATAAAGTAAAACTCAATGAAAAGTTCAACAATATTCAAAACATTGTAAATCCAAAAATTAGAGTTCTTGTTGAAAATCATTTGGCTCAATTTAATGGAAACATTGCGATTGCATTTAATTCAAAAACCTTGAAGGCCCAGCCCGTTTTATACAAGGACTCTGAACTTAAAGAGATACAAGTGTATGAGGAAGCTTTTACTAAAAGAGTTCCCATAAGTGAAAATTTCACTTCTGCGCAAGTAGAAAAAATTGCTGATGACGCAATAAAACAAATAATTCAAGAAAGAATCAAAGAAAAAAACGGAAAAATAAAGGAGGCCTTTACAAATTTGAAAGAAAATCCAATATGGCTAAATAAAGAAAAAGGAATTCAAATAAAAGCCGTAACCGTATTCGATGAAAGCAAAGTAGAAAAAGTAAGAAGTGGGTATGTGAAGACGGGGGGGAATCATCACACCTTAATATATAAAAACAAAGATGGTAAATATGTTGACAAGGTCATTTCTTTTTGGGAAGCTGTCACTATTGGTAATTTAAATATTCAGCAAACAGGTAAACCTTATCCGATAATTAATAAAAAGGATAGTCCCGAATATGGAGCATTTCAATTTTCGATGCAAATAAATGATTTGTTTGTATTTGATTTGAAACATTCGGAAAACCCCACCGAAGAGGAAATTAACTTTATTGATACTAAAAACAGAAACATAATTAGTGAGAAATTATTTAGACTTCAAAAAATGAGCAAAAAAAGCAACGGCCAATTTGATATTCATTTCAGGCATCATTTAGAAACCAGTGTTGAGAGAAATATACCAAATCTTACATGGATTAATATTACTTCAAATACTCAATTATCTAGACTATGTAAATTAAGAATAAACCATTTAGGAGATATCATAAAAGTCGGCGAATGATCAAACGAACTCTATACTTTGGCAACCCGACTTATCTCCGTTTAAAAGATCAGCAAATGAGTATTGAAACATTTGTTGGAGACGAAACAAAAACCGCCAGCGTCCCGGTTGAAGATATTGGTATTGTAGTACTCGATCATCCACAGATAACTATTACAAGCGGTCTGATCCAATTGCTTCAGGAAGAAAATGTGGCACTGATCACCTGCGACAAAAAACACCTGCCGCAGAGTTTATTGCTGCCAATTGAAGGGAATAAAACACAGCAGGAGCGTTATGATTTCCAGATAAGCGCAAGCGAACCGCTTAAAAAGCAATTATGGCAGCAAACCATTATACAAAAAATAAAGAACCAGGCGAGGGTATTGGATCTCTTTTCATTAAACTCGGATTACCTGGAGCCTCTCTATAAAAATGTAAAAAGCGGTGACAGTGACAATTGCGAAGCCACGGCAGCGGCGTATTACTGGCGCACCTTTTTAGGTCATGTTAACGGATTTAGAAGGGAAAAAGAGGGTCCGCCTCCGAATAACTATCTTAATTATGGTTACACCATTCTGCGCGGCGCCATGGCGCGAAGTATTGTGTGTGCAGGCCTACTCCCTACCTTTGGTATCTTTCACAGGAATCGATACAACGCCTATTGCCTTGCCGATGATTTGATGGAGCCATATCGGCCTTATGTAGATGAACTTGTATATAACATGATAAAAGAGCATGGCCTTGTGGAAAATCTTGAAAAAGAACATAAGAAAGTCTTGTTGGCTGTACCAACTATTGATGTAATTATAGGAGGAGAAAAAAGTCCGCTAATGGTTGCCACCCAAAGAACGGCGGTGAGCCTTGTAAAATGTTTTATGGGCGAACAAAGAAAGTTATTGTATCCTGAAATATGAATATAAACTCTGACCGATTAAATGCCTACCGTGTTATGTGGACCCTTGTAATGTATGATTTACCCACCGAAACTAAAAAAGACCGAAAGGCAGCGGCCCGTTTTAGAAAAGAGCTGATGCAGGATGGGTTCAGTATGTTTCAGTTCAGCATGTATGTAAGGCATAGCGCGAGCTCTGAAAACGCCGATGTCCATAAAAAAAGGGTAAAAGGATTATTACCGGAACACGGAAAGGTGGGTATTTTACAGATCACGGACAAACAATTCGGGCAGATTGAACTATTTTATGGAGCCAAGGCCCAGGAATTACCGGATATTCCTCAACAATTGGAACTTTTTTAAGCAGGAAGTTGTTAAAATTGAATAGGCAGAAAACGAAAAATCCCGCCTGAGCGGGACTAATGTTTGATAAAAACTCACTTTTTTTGTTGTAATATTTGATCTGATCTATTGATTTTACTGGGCTTGGGCCCATATCTGTTTTTATCAATAGGTCAAAGATCAAAATTTGAAAGCAAATCACAACTTAACTGCTTCTGTTTTTGGCCGTGGTTTAGTTTTTATCAATAGGTCAAAGATCAAAATTTGAAAGCAAATCACAACCCCGAACCCGAACCGGAAATAAGAGCATTTGTTTTTATCAATAGGTCAAAGATCAAAATTTGAAAGCAAATCACAACCCCGTCTTTTACTTTCTCATTTTGCGCGCCGTTTTTATCAATAGGTCAAAGATCAAAATTTGAAAGCAAATCACAACATGGTCTCCATTGCACATAATCCGGTACGGTTTTTATCAATAGGTCAAAGATCAAAATTTGAAAGCAAATCACAACACACTCATGGTGCCTGAAACATCAAGCGTTGTTTTTATCAATAGGTCAAAGATCAAAATTTGAAAGCAAATCACAACTCTTTAGGCCAGCTTACAGAACGGGCAAAAGTTTTTATCAATAGGTCAAAGATCAAAATTTGAAAGCAAATCACAACTATTGTTCGTTTTCTTTTTAAATCCCAATGTTTTTATCAATAGGTCAAAGATCAAAATTTGAAAGCAAATCACAACGTTAAGTGCAATCTGAAGTAATGTGCTAAGTTTTTATCAATAGGTCAAAGATCAAAATTTGAAAGCAAATCACAACTACGGCCGACTAACTTTTATTGGTGCTACAGTTTTTATCAATAGGTCAAAGATCAAAATTTGAAAGCAAATCACAACGGATTAGTGATAAACATAATATTTTAATAGGTTTTTATCAATAGGTCAAAGATCAAAATTTGAAAGCAAATCACAACCCTGTAGCGTGTTTCTTTATTTCATTTGCGTTT
>JAOQAF010000039.1 GCA_025963735.1 Bacteroidota bacterium | reverse complement strand
AGGCCAGGGAACGGGCACAGTTCATCACAGAGTCGATGCCGCAAAAAGTTTGGACAGCCACGCCTGACGGCAATGTGTATTATTTCAATAAGAGATGGCTTGATTATACAGGTTTAACATTGGAAGAGATGAAAGACTGGGGATGGAAGACCATCATTCATCCTGATGATTTAAAGGAAAATGTTCGACTTTGGCAAATCTCTATTGATTCAGGAACGGATTTCCAGTTTGAGCACCGCTTTAAACGCCACGATGGCAAATACCGGTGGCACTTGAGCAGGGGCGTTCCTCAAAAAGACAAACATGGCAAAGTTTTAATGTGGGTGGGCACCAATACCGATATTCATGAAATGAAAACCATACAGGATCAGCTCAAACAATCGTATGAAGACCTGGAAGTAAAAGTAAAATTCAGGAACGTTGAGTTGGAAAGGGAAATTGTTGAATTAAGAAGGCAGGTTGAGGTTCTTAAAAAAAGTTCCTTATAACCGAGGTTTTCAATTACGTTGATGCGAGGCTTTTCTTGTTGACAACCCCGGGAAGCGGACAATCCTGACCTTTTGTTGGTGACAAGACTAACGAGGGCAACAGTAATTTGTAATTATTAATAACCTGTGTCTTTTAGTGAAGACAAGTCCAACAAAAAGCATACGGAATTAAGCCGTTAAGCCTGATTGAACAAGCACATCTGATATAATGCCTTTTAAATCGCTTGTGGAAATAGGTTTTAAATAATACTTCACAGCACCATGCTTTATGTATTCTTTTTCAAGCTGAGCATTTTTACTTGTAGAAATAATAAATACAGGAAGGTCTTTTAATACGGGATTCTTTTTTAGGTCTTTCAGAAATTCAAGACCATTTAAAATAGGCATATTCACATCTGTTAATATAAGATCAGGTGCAAAATCGTTATTGATATAATCTCCTTTATTAAGTAAGAAATCAAGCGCTTCTACCCCGTTGTATACCGACCTGACCTCCATATAAGGATTGAATTCATTAATCACTGTCTTCATAAAAAAATGATCATCCTGATCATCATCTACCAATAAAATCTTCGGGGCACTTTCTCTCATCATTAAATACGATTTACTTTGGGGGAACCGTGTAGTGAAATTACAAAAAAACCCATTAATAAATTCACAATAATTCACATTTAGTAACGGAACTATTATTAGCGCCCGGCATTTTTAGACAAAAAGAAAATTAATGAGTTTCCTGTGGTACTTGCACTGCTTTAAGCCACAGTAAAGCTTCGGCCTTTGATTTAAATGATCCGACAGGTATTTGTGGCTTATATTGCGTCTTAAAAAAATTAACCGTTAAACGGTTCGCGTCGCTAATATTATAATGCGCCGATGCCGTTCGTTTACCAATGGCATTTTGCAAAGAGCCATACTTAAGTGCTTCTTTATCAATGGCAAAATAATTAGCGGCATTTATTAAGGCCGCATATTCTTTGTTTGCGGTTAGCCTTTTAATTATACGGTAATGTTCAATTGTGTTTTCAAGTGTCATTTCCGCGCCACTTACCATCTCGATGTGCAAAATAGCTTCGGCTTCATCAAAATTCATAATGGCTATCTCAGTAGTTACAGACTTCATTAAAATAAATTTAATTAAAAATTAATGATTCAGAGGCAAAAGGTTAAAACTGTTTTAAATCAGAAACCTTTTTAATTAAGGACAGGACCGAAACTAGTGCGATTTATCAGAGAGGACTTAACAAAAATAAGAAGATATATTATCTTCTGAAAAGAATCTGGCAATTATTGCAAAAAAAGTCCGATTTACGTGTATGCGGTATGTATAAGGATTGAATTGTGTCTTCACATCGCGGACAATTCGCTTTTCGGTACGTTAAACAATCTTTATTGATAGGTTTAGTCCTTTTCAATTTATACACGTCGAATCTGAAGTTTTTGATTTCCCTTAACATAGCTTTATTGTCTGAATTACCTTATATAAAAATCAATGCCAAAAAATCCAGTCAATTTTAACACTTCTTGAGTAAAGAAATACCCAGTTGACGAAACGGATTTAATGCTATGTGCACCGAAACGACAGATGGCACTTGTATTGTATACTGTTTAAAAACTACTTCATGAAAAATATCCTTCTTTTAGTTTCTTGTTTATTTCTAGGCTTCACAGTTCAAGCACAGCGCGATATATTATTCGCTGTAGAAGCTGCAAACGCCAATCTTTTAGAAGCCAGGCTAGGAGAGCTGGCCATGCAGAACGGTTTTTCAGATGCGGTAAAACAATTGGGACAAACCATGAAAGAAGAACATTCGGCCGCTAATGCCAATCTGATGGAAATAACCACTAAAAAAGAAATAGCACTGCCAACCAGTATTGATGAAAAAGGGCAAAGAATTTTTGAGAGGCTATCAACAAAAAATGCCGAGGCCTTCGACAAAGCTTACACTAAGTACCTGGTTAAGGACCATAAAAAAGATGTGTGCAGGTTTAAGAAGGAAGCTAAAAGAGGAAAGGATGCGGAATTAAAGCAGTATGCCTCTTCAACAGTTCAAATGCTTGAGCATCATCTGGAGTTATCCAAAAATGCATGCAGCCTGATAAAAAGCAAATAAGAATTAATTATTAAAACGTTCTTTATAGAAAATTTCGGTGGTGGCAGTACCCATACCGGCAATTATATTTGAGTGGCACCCGCAAATTTCCTGAGTTGCATACGCGGAGTGTGTTTTTAAAGCTGAGCTGGAGTAAGAACAAAGTAAACATAGTTTCTTTTCCGCGCATAATTTATCCCAAAGTTTTTCCAACTCAATAGTGCCTGATTCATTTCCGGCCTCCATAAGCATATTAACCATTTCACCGCTGGCCCTAACCTTACGCCCGCCCTTTGTGGCTTTATTAATTAATTTAAGTATGTTTTTACGAAATAAATCTTCGTCGGGCATCTCATTTTTCATAAACAGGTCCAAAGCTTCCTGAGCATCAACAGGAATATATTGACCGGTTTTTATCATGCCGTTTAAATTAAATCCATGTTTTAGAAGGCGATCGTTCAATTGTTTAAGGTGGCCGGCTGTTGCTATAATAATAACGCTTTCCTGATTAATAAAGCCGGTTCCGGCAAAGCCTTCGAGCGTATTCAGAAAAACAGAATCATTTTCATATATCTGCACCAGATGCTTGGAAGGTGCAATCTCACCCCAAAACAACTGCATGTTGGCTTTGCGCCATTCACTGGTTAAAATATTCATTGAATCAGTACGGATATATGTTTTATAATTACTAAAATTATATACCTGAATACCCTGAGGGATTATTGTAATAAAAATGTGGAATTTCTTACACTTCTGGCCCCAACTCCTTCTAAATTGCTACTTTTAGACCCAAAACTTTTCTATGCGTAATTTTTTTCTTGCGGTTGTTTTCTCGCTCTTTTATTTGAATAGTGAGGCTCAATTAACTTCACAAAATTCTTCCGAAATAATACTCAATTTAAAAAAATTAAATACCCTTGGTTCGGTATTATATATTGCGGCGCATCCTGATGATGAAAACACGCGGCTTCTGGCTTACCTGGCTAAAGAACGCAAATTAAAAACAGCCTATCTATCCCTTACCCGCGGAGACGGGGGGCAGAACCTTGTAGGAAAAGAACAGGGCGACGCTTTAGGTTTAATCCGCACTCAGGAGTTACTCGCTGCAAGAAAAATAGATGGCGCCGAACAATTTTTTACACGTGCCAATGACTTCGGCTTTTCGAAAAATCCTGAAGAAACCTTTAAAATCTGGAACAAAGACAGCATTTTGGAAGACGTAGTGTGGGCTATCCGGAAATTTAAACCCGATGTTATTATTTGTCGTTTTCCCGCCACCGGAGAAGGAGGGCATGGTCATCATACAGCATCAGCCATTCTGGCTTTGGAAGCTTTTGACGCCGCCGCCGATTCTTCGCGTTTTCCTCAGCAGCTTTCATATACCCAAACCTGGAAAGCCAAACGCATTTTCTGGAACACTTTTAATTTTGGAGGAACCAATACCACCTCGCCCGATCAGTTAAAAATAGATGTGGGAGTTTATAATCCGCTACTTGGAAAAGGGTATGGCGAAATTGCCTCTGAGAGCCGCTCCATGCATAAAAGCCAAGGCTTTGGTTCAGCTCGCAGTAGGGGAGCTTCACTTGAGTATTTTAAATGGCTAAAGGGCGACAGTGCAAAAACTGATTTGTTTACCGGCATTGATCAAACCTGGAACCGCGTATTTTCAGGAGAAAAAATAAACGAACTGATTCAGGGATGTATTAAAAAGTTTGATCCCTCTGCACCTGAATTAATTCTTCCTGACCTTATAACGGTTTACAGGCAGATACAAAATTTAAATTCTGATGATGCGGGAATAAATTTCTGGAAACAACATAAATTAAAGGAAACCGCTGAACTGATCATATGCTGTGCGGGAGTTTGGGTAGAAAGTTCATTGACAGACTTTACAGCTATTCCGGGCAATACGATTGCCGTTAATACTCAGATCATAAAACGGAATAACTGCAATGCGAAAATTTTAAAAATAAATTATTTAAATCAAACAGATTCTGTTCTATCCTTAGCCTTAAAAACCAATGAACTTTATAATTTAAGGCATACCGAAAAATTAAATATTTCTTTTCCTTTTTCAAATCCTTATTGGTTAAATCAAAAGCATGAGGTTAGCAGGTTTATTGTAAAAAACCCGCTTCTCATAGGAAAACCTGAAAATGAACCCGCTTTAAAAGTGCTGGTAGACGTAGAAATTGACGGACTTGATTTACAGCTTGAAAGGGGTATAATTTATAAGTTTACCGATCCGGTAAAAGGCGAAGTATATCGTCCCGTTGAAATTTTACCGCCTGTTACAATCAATATTTCAGAAAAAATTTTCGTTTTCGCTGATGCAAAAGAAAAAAATATTCAATTGGTAGTAAAGGCGAATGCACCGGGTGTTAAAGGTATTGTTCAGTTAAAAGTAACAGAAGGGTGGGCCGTTGAAATAAAAAAACCTGAATTTTTTATTGCGGGTAAGGGAGAAGAAATAATTATTGAAGCCATTATAAAGCCGGGTAAAACAAACAGCAACGGGAAACTGGAAGCCGCAGTGACTATTGGAGAGCAATCTTTTTCGAAAAGTATAAAACGAATAGAATACGACCATATTCCTTTTCAGTTTATTTTAAGTGAAGCCGAAGCCACGCTGGTGAAAGTTAATTTGAAGAAAACCGGAACTCACATAGGTTATATTCCCGGAGCAGGAGATGATGTGCCAGCGTGCCTCAAACAAATAGGGTATGTTGTAACAACACTTAATGATGATTTATTATCGCACGAAGATCTTTCAAAATACGATGCGATTATCACCGGAATTAGGGCCTATAACACTAATGAGCGATTACAGCTGCATTATAAAAAATTAATGGAATACATACATGAGGGAGGTAACCTGATAGTGCAATATAACACTAATAACCGCATAGGTCCAGTAGGATCTAAAATTGGACCGTATCCATTTACTATTTCGCGAGACCGTGTAACGGATGAAAATGCTGAGGTGAAGATTCTGAAACCTGAAAATAAAATTTTTACAACGCCCAATCTGATTACTGCTAAAGATTTTGAAGGCTGGGTGCAGGAACGGGGAATTTATTTTGCTTCGGAAATTGATAAGAATTATGAAACGCTTTTAGCCATGAACGATGCGAATGAGAAACCTTTAGAAGGAAGTTTAATTGTCGGAAAATACGGAAAAGGTAATTTTGCTTATACAGGCCTTGTTTTTTTCAGGGAATTGCCTGCCGGTGTTAGCGGCGCTTACCGCTTATTGGTTAACCTGCTCAGCATGCCATCAAACAAATAATGGAACGAGACCGAAATTTTTTTAACCGCTGGAATACCTTATATCTGTTTGTGATAGTGGTATTAATCCTGCTTATTATTTTCTTTTATTTTTTTACCGGGTTTTTTAAATGAGCCCTATTGACTGGATAATTCTTGGCATAACCCTGCTTTCAATTGTTTGTTATGGCATATGGAAAAGCAGAGGAGCCAAAAACATACAGGGATTTCTTCTGGCGGATAAGCAACTGCCATGGTATCATGTTGGTTTATCTGTTATGGCCACACAGGCAAGCGCTATTACATTTATTTCGGCGCCGGGACAAGCCTATACCGATGGGTTGCGGTTTATACAATTTTATTTTGGATTGCCGCTTGCTATGGTAATACTTTGTATCACCTTCATTCCTATTTTTCAGAAGCTTAATGTTTTTACTGCGTATGAATATCTCGAAAAACGTTTCGATAATAAAACCAGAACACTGACTGCTTTTTTATTTTTATTGCAGCGGGGACTCTCAACGGGTATAACTATTTACGCTCCTTCAATTATTTTATCTTCCATATTAGATATTGATATTGTTTACACAACGGTTTTAACAGGCGCGCTTGTAATTGTTTATACAGTATACGGTGGCACTAAGGCGGTTTCCTACACACAAATGTTTCAGATGACTATCATCTTTGCCGGTTTATTTATGTCGGCCTACATGGTGGTTCACCTTTTACCGGCCAATGTTAGTTTTACAGATGCACTTCATATTGCAGGTAAAATGGATAAGCTGAATGCCATTGATACAAAATTCGATTGGAACAACCGGTATAATATCTGGTCAGGAATAATTGGCGGATTCTTTCTTCAATTATCTTATTTCGGAACAGATCAATCGCAGGTTGGGCGTTACCTTACGGGCAGCTCCATTAAACAAAGCAGGCTTGGATTAATTATGAACGGACTTATTAAAATACCGATGCAGTTTTTGATTTTACTAATTGGCACATTGGTTTTTTCTTTCTATCAGTTTCAGCGACCTCCGGTATTTTTTAATAAAAATGAAGTTGTGCGCATAGAAAACAGTCAGTATAAAACCACGTATCATAAGCTGGAGGACGATTTTAAAAAGGCCCATGTACAAAAACAAAAGCACGTTTATGAATTAATTACTGCTTTGCATTCATCAGACAAATCCGGCATTGAGAAGGCAGGAGCCAAATTGAAAGAAGCTGACAAAAGATCGGGTATAATACGGAAAGAAGTTACTTCATTAATGACGCTTAACGATACCAAAGCTGATATCAATGATTCTAATTATATTTTTTTAAGCTTCGTTACTAAATGTTTGCCTGTTGGGATGGTGGGCCTACTGATCGCGATTATATTTTTAGCAGCTATGGGCTCAACAGCCAGCGGATTAAATTCACTTGCGTCTACAACGGTAATAGATTTTTACAAACGATTGATCAATAAGGACGCAACTGATGCTCGTTATCTTTCTGTTTCGCGCTGGGCAACAATTGGGTGGGGTGTTTTTTGCGTAATAATTGCCCTTTACGCGGGTAAACTCGGTAATTTAATTGAAGCGGTAAACATTTTGGGAAGTCTTTTTTATGGCACAATTCTGGGTATTTTTCTGGTGGCTTTTTATTTTAAGACAATAAAGAGCAATGCTGTTTTTTATTCGGCCCTTCTTGCTGAAGTTTTTGTAGTGGGTTCCTGGATGATGGATTTGTCGGCCTTTTTATGGTTAAATGTAATCGGTTGCCTGCTGGTAATTATATTTTCAATTATAATGAATGGATTCTTTGAACATAAAAAACCGCGGGTTTAATTTGCGGAAAATAAAAAGGCTGCTCCGGTTTGGAACAGCCTCATTCAATAAAGTTTAAAATTATTTTTTGGCGTCGGCAATTATTTTTTCGTTGATTTTCACGTAATCATCATTTTTTGCTTCTTTGGCAAGTGCAATGGCTTTAGTGGCTGTTTCCGTAGCACCTTTATTATCTTTTAGTTTTAACTGAATCTTTGCTTTTAATGTCGCTATCCAGAATGCTTTAGGGTTTTGCTCAATGGCATTGTTAACCCATGTTAAGGCCTGGTTGAGGTCTTTGTCATTTTCATAATAGTAATTGGCTGCCTGAAAATACGGACGGGTATCTGCGCTTAAGGAAGTTTCAATGTTCTTCATTATTTTAGGATCAATGTCGGAGGTCACATTAAAAGATACCTTTGTTTTTTCCCAAAGTAATTCTACGTTTAATGAATTAGGTTTAACATCGGCAAAATTGAATGTAAATGTTTCAACATGATTGGTTAATGCAGAAGGTTTAACCTTAATTCTTAAAACTTCATTTTCAGTTTTATATTCATTCACATCGCCTCCTAAAGTAAGGTCTTTATAAAACATTAAGTCCCACGAATCTTTATTAGGAATACTGTAAAGGGCATAAGTACCTGCCTTTAGTTCTTTGCCTTCCACTTTTACATCTTCGCCAAAAGTCATTTTAGTGGCGCTGTTGGCGCCGGTGCGCCAGGTTTTCCCGTACGGAACAAGATCTCCAAAAATAACACGGTTTTTGGTGCCGGGGCGCGAATATTCCACTGAAATATCTGAAAGCGCGAAAGCTTGTTTGATTGTTTGTAATGGGCTCGGGGCAGGAGTTTTTAATTGTTGGGCAGTAATACTTCCTGCAAAAAGGGCTACAGATGTTACTGTGGCTAACACTAGTTTTTTTGTTGTATGAATCATAAGTTTAATTTAAGGACTAAATGTAATCCTTATCTCTTAAACTGCATACTGAAAGTTTTGTAAGAATTAATTTTTAACTCTATTCTTCCTGTGTTTCTGAAGTATAAAACTTAGAAAGTAAGGCGTTAATAATTGGCATGGTTACCAGTTTCTCTTTCAATAAAATTAATAAAACCGTTAACAGGATATAAAATCCCGCCACGCATAAAAAACCAAGATATGGATGTCCTGTTGCACTGGATATGGCATATGCCGCGGAGAAGCTAAGAAACTGCAAAATAAAAAGACCAAGTATTGCAGAAACAACTCCCACAATGATACCCGAAACCGCGGAACCGGTTTTATCTATGGTTTTTAATTTTATAAGATCAATTTTTGTTTCGATATAATCTTCAACATCTCCTTTAATAGTGTGTTCATGAAGTGTAGTTGTATTTTCCATATTTGTTTTTTGAAGTACTCTCAAACTCTATGCCTGAAAAGGAAGCTGCTTGCCTGATTAAAAACAAACTGTTTTGTGTAAAAATTACTCATCATTGTTGTGAAATTTAAATGAAAAATTTAAACACGGTATCGGTATGTAATTTTAGAGAGATAATTAAAAGCAGGTAATTATGAAACTTAAACAACGATTCACAGGATTTGGTAAAATAATTAAAGAAACTTTTAAGGGCTGGAATGCTGATGATCCCTTTCGTCAAAGCTCTGTAATAGCGTATTATGCTATATTTTCTCTTCCCGCATTATTAGTGTTGATTGTTAATGTTGTAGGTTTATTTTTCGAAAAAGATGCCATCAACGGGGAAATTTCTCGTCAGATAGAAGGTGTTATGGGTACAGAAACTGCTGATCAGGTGAGCGACATTGTGGCCAAAGCGGGTGAAATGAAAGCGGGTGTTATTTCAACTATTATAGCGGTAGTAACATTAATATTTGGTGCCACGGGGGTGTTCGTTGAACTTCAAAAAACACTTAATCAGATTTGGGATGTAAAACAAAGGGATGATTTAAGTTTTTTTAAAAAACTCAAAGGAAGATTATTTTCATTCGGATTAATACTTTCTATCGGATTTCTTTTATTGATTTCGCTTGTTGTAAGTTCTGTGTTAGCGGCGGCGAGTAACTGGCTCGAAGCCATTTTTCCTGAAGAAATTGCCTATTTATTTTATGCTCTTGAATTTATTGTTTCTCTGTCGGTCATAAGCGTATTGTTCGCGTTGATGTTTAAATATTTACCCGACGTAAAAATGCGGTGGAAAAACGTTTGGATAGGCGCCATACTAACCGGCTTTCTTTTTATATTAGGTAAATACGGATTAAGCTTTTATTTTGGTAAGGCACAGCCTGCTTCGGTTTACGGCGCTGCGGGGTCCATTGTACTCATGTTATTATGGGTTTCCTATTCGTCGATGATCGTGTTTTTTGGCGCGGAATTTACCAAGCAATATGCATTGTTTCACAATATAAAGATTACACCTACTAAAGATGCCATAAAAATTGATGCTTCGTTGGATGAACAACAAAAAACAAAAAAGTCAGAAAGCAAAAAAGAGGAAAAAGACCACTTGGCTGATACGCATCATGCATCTAACGGGTATATATATGATAAGGATTACAACTTAAAGTCGCATCAAAAACATACGGTCAAAAAGGTTCACCACTCCAACGGCCATGATAAAATTTCAGAGCTTGATCTTAAAGTGATGGAAAAGATAGAAGAAACACGAAAGCCTAAACTAAGTAAAATGAAAAACAGGGAAGAATTACAGCATGAAATTGCCCGGATGGAAAGAAGGCTGGCTATTGATGGCCAGGATATAAAAGATGATTTTAAATGGACTCATATTTTTGGAGGATTAATTCCACGCGCGCTCAAACTTAAGCATTTGAAAAAGCAAAACATGAAACTCGATGACGTGATAAAAGGGGTGGCCCGAAATCATATAGGGCCAAATGTTAAAAAGGAAGAAAGTTTTTTGGATAAAATTAAAAAATTAATTCACGCTGCTGCGTAATAAAAAAAACACTAAAAAAAAAACATTGTCGCTACGGACAATGTTTTTTTTGTGCTTATATAAAATTATAAAGTAATTACGCGCATTTGCCGGGTTTGTTTGTAAGCTCCAGAATTTCGCTTACAGTTTTAACTGTTTCAGGAAAGCCCACCGGCTTAGTGTAAACATGAATGGCTCCCAACGCCTTGATTTCATTCTCATCAAACATGCTTAGAAAGGTAGAGTAGATTATTACTGGTATATTCATTAAATCCTTGTTGGCTTTTATATCCTTTAAAAAAGCAAGGCCATTCATTCTGGGCATATTAAAGTCAAGAATAATAATATCGGGTGTGATTGATTGTAATTTGTCAAGCGCATCTCTGCCGTCAACTGCCGTAGTTACGCTTATTGAGGGGTCTACATTCTCAAGTGCTTTATAAAAAAAATATTTATAGTCCTGATCATCATCAACCAACAGAATTGTTTTAATGGAGTTTATCATATATAGTTTCTTTATATCAAAATTAGGTTTATGTGCTACCCTACCCGGGATTTTTCGCTGAAAGCGTGTTTTTAATAGCCACGAACTAAAATTTACTTACAGGTAAATAAATCGAAAACAACGATCCCTTCCCCGGATCACCTGAAGCCATAATACAACCATTATGTGAGCGCACTATTTTTTTGCAGATGGATAAACCGATGCCGGTTCCTGCATACTCGTCTTTATTATGAAGACGTTGAAACACTTCAAATATTTTTTCAGAGTATTTTTGCTCAAACCCAATACCGTTATCCTGAATAGTTAATTCCCAATAAGACCCTTTTGGATTCATATCGTGATTAGGTATCTCAGAGCCTTTTATTTTTTTAATATTTATTGTTATTATCGGATCAACATTTTTTCTGGAATACTTTATAGCGTTACTTATTAAGTTAACAAATAATTGCTGCAATTGAAATTTAACGCCGGGCAATACAGGGAGTTCCGCTTTTGTAATCGTTACTTTCTTTTCGGCTATCATATCTGAAAGACTTTCAATCACATCATCAATAATAAGGTTCAGGTCAATCTGCTCAAAAACAAGTTTTGTATTATCGTTTTTAGAGTAATTTAAGAAAGCATCGATAAGATTTTGCATTCGTATTGATGAGGCAGAAATGCGCGACATATAACCGTGAGACGCTTCTGAAAGAACTTCTCCGTCTTTTTCAATTATTAATTTACTGAAGGTGCTTATTTTACGAACAGGCTCTTGTAAGTCATGACTGGCTATATAATTAAATGAAGCAAGTTCATTATTGCTTCTCTCAAGTTCCATGTTTTTTTGTTGAAGCGCCTCATTCAATTCAATGTCAGTAGTTACATCCTGTAGTGTACCGATAACTAAAATGTTATCGCCTTCACCAGTCATTTTACCTGTGGTTTTAAGATATTTAATTTTACCCTGTTTAGTGAAAATTCGCTGAAAATTAGGGTGCATAATATTATTTTTTTTAGCTTCGGCCCAGGTTTTTAGTAAGTCCGGTTTATCGTCTGGATGAACAAAACTCATGTATGTTTCAAATGAAGGTGTAAATTCATTTGGCTGGCACCCTAAGAGACGATATAAATTATCAGAATATTTTAATTCATTTGTTTTAAGGTTCCATGAATAACTTCCAATATGGGCGTTTTCTTCGGCATGATTGAAAATATTATTTTTTAAACGGAGTTCGTTATTTAAACTGTATAATTCTGTTTGATTTTGTTTTAATAAATCGTGATGATATTTGGCTTCTTCCATCAGCTTTTTCATTGATAATTTCTGCTGTGTTTGAAATAATGTTTCGCTTGTTATAAGGTGGGTCATAAAACCAATTATAAAAATAAAGCCCATTCGTACGGCAGCGAAGTTTTCGTTGCCCGTTAATTGGTTCATATAAATAAGCAGCGCAAAATAAGTTATAGTGTAAAGGGCGCTTGTAATAAGAGTTGTTTTGAGATTAAAACGAAAGGACACCGCAATAATGGAAGTATAGAACATAACGTGATAAGGTGAAAAGTATCCCCCGGTTGCATAAATCCATAAAATAGCAAAAATACAATCGGTTATAGAAGTGAACCAGCTTGCCGTAAAAATGGGAAATTTTTCATACGGTTTAAAAATTGGAACGTACAGACCATAGATCCAAATAAGAACTAATAAAAAATGCGCTAATTTTTTTTGAATAAACGCGTTCTCAATAAAAAAGAAGGTAGCCGTCCCAAAAATAATAACAAGCATTCTAACAATTGAAATTTGTTTTTCAGCAGTTAGGGTTTGTTGTCTGAGTGCGTCTTTGGAGTCCATTATTCAAGGCAAATATACTAAAGAATTTACCGGTGGTTGTGTGGTAAATTATCTACATTGTTTTTGTTTGGAGCATCTGGATAGAATTTTCGGTATCTTTTTTCCCAAACTATTTATACCCCGAAATACCGATGAATGGCTGGTCTTAGTCAAAAACAATCAAGATGTGCTACACTTTTTTGTAACTTTATAGTAAGAATAAGCTTCATTCTTAAATTTGAAATACTGAAAGCAGATCTCCCTCATTAAAAAGGGCACCGCTTAAAAACACTGACCAACATGTTTGGTCCCATCTTAGACTGACAAACTAAATTTGTCTTTTTACGATAATCGTTTCGGGAAACCGAAACGATTTTTTTTGCACCTTAATATCGCTAAAATCATTTTCTTGCCTGTTAATCTACTTCTTTAACCCACTTATCAAATATCAAAGAAAAAGGCTTTTAATGGTTGTACCTTTATATTAGGAATTTAAAAACTAATGTTATGAAAAATCTAATTTTAATGTACCTCGGTATCGTACTGGTACGAGAGGTAGCAAAATATTATAAAATTAATTCAATGGAAGATGCAATGAAAATGGTATTACCTCCGTTAGATGAGATTTTACCGAAAGCAAAAACTAAAGAATTGAAACACGCAGAGGCGAAGGCCAAAAATTAGAAAAAGCCGTTACCAAATGGTAGCGGTTTTTTATTTCTAAAAAGGTTTTTCGTTTAAATTAAAAAATTTAAAATATGAAAACTTTAATTTTAATGACTTTAGGTGTTGCGTTGCTTCGCCAGGTCGCAAAATATTACAAAATAAATTCGGTTCAGGATGCAATAAAATTCGCAGAACCTTTTGTAAATGAAATTATTCCTAAACAGAAATTTCATTTAAAACATCATCTTAATTAAGAATCTATGAAAACAACAATCATATTGACCGCTGGTGTAATTGGATTGTACCAGGTCGCAAAACATTATAACATAAATTCATTAGAATCGTTAAAGAAAGTAGTTATGCCTTTAATAAATGAATTTATACCACAACTTAAAAGGATAACATCCAGATAGGATTTCCTAAAATCAGAAAAAGCCGTTTATCAAAAACGGCTTTTTTTTGACCTGAATCTTTTTCAATTTGATAAAAAACTTCCCAATATGATATATTATCTGTCGATTTAAAATAAAAATTTTATCGTATTAAAATAAAATTATTGATAATCAATCATTTATTATACAAAGAAGAAATCTGCTTTTTTGGTTTGTGTTTTGTAACATATATAAGGAGAGATTTTGAATCACTCATTAATTATTAAATGAACTTAAAACTAAATATTATGGAAACTTCAGAGCTTGTAAGAAAAGCTGTAGACACAGCAGTTAATGGTAAACAAGACCATTCCGAAGGTAAAGTTGCTAAGGCAATCGAACAACAAACCGCAAAATTACCGTCTGACTTATTTTTATGGTTAGGTTTAGGATGTTTAGCCGCTTCTGCGATTACTCATGCAACCGGCTTTAAAAATATAGCCACATTTATTGGTCAGTTATCTTCTCCTATATTAATTATGGGTTTATATAATAAAGTCGTAAAACTTGAAGGATCAGATAAATTCACCAAATATCAATTCTAACATATAACAGTTGTTCACTAAAAAAGATCTGCCAAAAGGCAGATCTTTTTTTTTACAATTAATCCTATGGTATAAGAAATACCCCAAAAAACCTCAATAAATAAAAAATTCAGGTGGCAAGTTTTTGGAGTAGGTAAAAATGACCTCCCCTCAATTTTCCGCGTAAGTATTTTTTCTCCTGTTCTCTTAGAAGAAAAGGCTGCGATATTGTCCCACACTTTTTTATATATTCAACATGAAAACAAAAATTAGGACTAACATCGTGCTTAATTCTGTTATAAATAGCTGCAGAAATACACGCTTAATTGCAGGATGTTTAATTTTTAGTCTGCGGCTTTCTGCGCAAACTTTCCCGCCGGCGTTCAGTCAGGTAAAAGTGGCCGATATTTATTACCCCACTTCACTGGACTTTGCGCCCGATGGAAGAATATTTTGCACCGAAAAAGCGGGAAAAATTAAAATTGTAAAAAATGGCGCGGTGCTTTCCACGCCCTTCTATCAGGTATCTGTTGATCAGTTAAACGAAAGAGGTTTAAGTAGTGTTGCCATCGATCCAAATTTTAATACCAACCATTATGTGTATTTCTATTATACTACTTCAAGTTCACCTGTTCATAATCGTTTGAGCCGGGTTACTGCCAACGGCGACGTAGCCGTGCCGGGAAGCGAAGTGGTTATTCTGGATTTTGAACCTGTGGTAAATTCAATTCATAACTCCGGAGGCATGGTATTTGGAAACGATGGTAAACTTTATCTCGCTGTTGGAAATGATAATGTGAACAGCAATTCTCAGGATCTTAATACCTACAAAGGAAAAATTATACGCATCAATCCTGATGGCAGTGTTCCGTCGGGCAATCCTTTTACGGGTTCTGCTTCCGCACAGCGTATATGGGCATATGGATTAAGAAATCCCTGGTCCTTAGCCATTCAACCTGGCACAGGAAAAATATTCGCTAACGATGTAGGTGAAGCTAACTGGGAAGAAATAAACGACATATCCGTGGGTGGCCGAAACTTTGGGTGGCCGGGTGCAGAAGGAATGAGTTCTAATCCCGCTTATACCAATCCTGTTTACGCTTATCCTCACGGATCAACAGGAAGCAATGACGGATGTGCAATTACGGGGGGAACGTTTTTTAATCCATCGTCCACTAATTATCCCTCTCAATATATAGGGAAATATTTTTTTATTGATTATTGTAATAAATGGATTAATTATTTAGATCTGAATGGCGCGGTGAAAACTAATTTTGCAACAACTGTTGGCGGAGGGAATAATTATATAAAAACGGGACATGATGGTAATCTATATTATTTTAGTATTAGCCAAAATTCGCTTTACAAAATAATTTACAGTAATAATACCTCACCGGTTATTACGGGGCAACCTGCTAACCTTACGGTCTCCCAAGGGCAGCAGGCATCTTTTCATGTTTCAGCTACCGGATCACAACCTCTTAACTATCAGTGGCAAAAAAATGGAGTAAATATTTCGGGTGCCAACAGTCCTACTTATACCATAGCTAATGCTCAAAGTTCCAATTCCGGATCTTACCGCGTGATTGTTACTAACGGTTTCGGTAGTGCCACCAGTAACAGTGCATCCTTAACAGTTACCGGCTTTAATGCCGCACCAACCGCTACAATATTTACGCCTGTTTCGGGAACATTATACAGAGGTGGCGATGTTGTGCATTTTTCAGGAGACGCTACCGATGCTGAAGATGGAACACTTCCGGCAAGTGCTTTCCATTGGATCATCGATTTTCATCACGATGCCCATATACATCCAGGACCCTTTATTCCAAACGGTGTTAAAAGTGGATCGTTCGCTGTTTCTCAAACCGGCGAAACTTCTGCCAATGTTTATTTCAGAGTTAAATTGGTGGTCACAGATTCAGACGGAGCGCAGGATACAATTTTCAGAGATGTGTTCCCGAAAAAATCAACACTTACTTTTAATACACAACCTCCGGGCTTAACTACCCTGTTGGATGATCAGCCTCATGCATCAACCTATTCAGTAGTAGCTGTATCTAATATGTTCAGAACCATTGGTGTAAATTCTCCTCAAACACTTAACAATACAAATTACGCATTTGATCACTGGGTGCACGGCGGAAGCGCCACGCAAACAATAACCACTACAGATTCGAACCAATCGTTTACCGCTGTGTTTGTGGCCACGGGAACCGCTTCGTCCTGCTCAGCCTCCGGAGGAATACTTCGTGAATACTGGGCTAACATACCAGGGGCTTCTGTTTCCAATATTCCTGTAAATACACCGCCAACAAGTTCAAGTCAACTTTCTTCATTTGAAGGTCCAACAAGCGCCGGCGATAATTACGGCGATAGAATAAGAGGGTACATCTGTCCGCCTGCAACCGGTAATTATACATTTTGGATTGCAAGTGATGATAACAGTGAACTTTGGTTAAGTACAAACGATCAGCCTTCCGGTAAAGTTAAAATAGCCTCCGTAACAGGTTATACACAACCGCGACAGTGGACAAAGTACCCAAGTCAACAATCCGCAGTTATTAATTTACAAGCAGGTCACCGGTATTATATTGAATCGCTCCATAAAGATGGCACCCTGGGAGATAATGTGGCAGTAGGATGGCAATTGCCAAATGGAACTCTTGAGCGGCCCATTCCCGGATTACGCTTATCACCTTTTAACTCTTCAGGGGGTTCAAATAACATCATTGTAAGTATAACTTCACCACCTAATAATATAAGTTATTCTTCTCCTGCCAATATTACCTTTAATTCATCAGCTTCTACGAATAGCGGTACAATCACTAAAGTAGAGTATTTTTCAGATGACGTGAAAATAGGGGAGGCCACAACATCGCCTTACACGCTTACATGGTATAATGTAACTACCGGTAGCTATATTATTAAGGCGGTGGCAACAGATAATATGGCACAAACAAAAACATCACAAACAATTAACATTGTTGTTACTTCCTGCAATACACCAACCATTACTCCATCCGGCCCTACAACATTTTGTTCAGGATCTGTTGATTTAACTACAGGTACAGCTGCGGGTAATCTTTATCAATGGAAAAAAGACGGGGTTAATATATCCGGGGCTACCAATTCATCCTATAATGCATCAGTAAGCGGAGATTATCAGGTTAAGGTAACTAACGGTTCGTGCGTGGGTTGGTCAGCACCCATGAAGGTAACTGTTAGTAATGCACTTTCCGCACGTATAACAGCTGGAGGTCCTTTAGCTTTTTGTTCGGGTGGACATGTTAAACTATTCGCCAACGTGTGTGATGGTTACTTTTATCAATGGAAAAAAGATGGTAACGATATACCCGGTGCCACCTCCTCAACTTACATTGCCACTACTTCAGGGAGTTACCAGATTAAAATCATACAGGGGTCGTCGGTTGTATGGTCGGCCCTGGTTACAACAACGGTTAATTCTTGTCCGGGTAGTAAAATGTTGTCTGCCGATTCATTAAACGCAATTAAACATGATGATTTTTTTCATATGAGTGTTTATCCAAATCCTACCACGGGTTTATTTTCTTTTGATTTTTGTTTGGAAGAGGCCGGCCACGAAGTTATGGAAGTGAAGGTTTTAAGTTCAACAGGGCAGCTTGTATATTCTACCCCTGCTGTTATAGTGAGCGGATGTATTAAAGAAGTAATTGATTTGCCGAGCAATCTTAGTGCCGGAGTGTATATATTACAATTACGAATTGGAAATAAAATGGAAAATACAAAAGTGATTTTAAGCAGCCATTAAGCAAAATAATTGGTTCCTTAAAAATGCGAATGATTAGTTTCCTCCTTTATTTAACATCTTAAAGGCGGTTTTGGGAAGGAAACGGCTGAATTTTTCAAGACCGGAGGTTTGACCTATATTCATTACATTTTCTCCTTTAGAGAATTTTGTAAGAAATATTTTAGCAAATTTTTCCGGGGGCATTTTGTAAGCAGTTGCATCTTTACTCAAAACAGTATCCACAATGGGCGGTAAAACTTCAACCACTCTTATTTTTAAAGATTCAAGCTGCAACCTGATGGACATGGTTACGAAATGAATAGCTGCCTTAGAGGCACAGTAGGTTCCGAGAAATGACATTGGGACATACGCCAATCCTGAAGAAACTATTACAATAGCAGGTTCAGTTGATTTTTTTAAAAGAGGTAAAGCTTTTTTAGACAACATGATCGGCGCCGTGTAATTAATTGCTATTTCTTCGGCGATATTATCCATTAACTTCTTTTCGTCTGTATTTATAAAATCAAATTGCCCACCTTTTCCTGCGTTATTTATTAAAAGGTCTATTTTACCGTATGTTTTATCAATATGGGCCAGCGCAGCATCAAGTTCTCCACTGGAAGTTACATCGGCTTTAATGGAATCGACTTTTGGTAAAGTACTTTTTAAACTCGCAATTTTTACTGGATTTCTATCAATTGAAATAATGGTATTATTTTCCACTAATTCGTTTATGATTGCCAAACCAATACCCGATGCACCACCTGTTATTACAATAATTTTATTTTTCATAGTTAATGGTTTAAAGATTCAATATTGTGAATGAAGGAACAATCTGAGTTCAGAAAAGGGCGTCTTAACAAATTTAAACTTTAATTTGAAAAAGACAAATAAAATGAGTGCGGCAATGTTTAAACATCTTTGATTTAAAATACACATTATTCTGTTTGATTAAATTTAATCATTTAATCCTTTGCCTTTAAGAATTTGCTTCCTGAATTTTTCAATTCTCGACTCTCTCGTTTTAGATTGTTTGGGCGTTGAAAAATAAAGCAGGTAACCTCTTTGGCGACCCGGTGTTAACGCTTTGAATGCGCTTTTTAAAGAGGGGTCTTCGTCTAATTTATTTTTAAACTCTTCCGGAATACCAAATTCAGTTGTCTTTTTAAATTCTACCTGCAAACCGGCCTTTTCTATTTTGATAGCTTCCTTAATATATGATTTAAGAACGGTTTTCATTTTAATTATTTCCTGTGCATTGGTAAACCGGATCTGGCGGGCGGCCTGAACATTTTTAGTTTGCTGAATAAGAATGTTTTTTGGGTCTTTTAATAAAGCACCTTTAAAAAACAGATACGCACAATATTCTTTAAACACATGAATTAGAACAATATTGCTTTCTTCCAGAGTATAACAAGGTACTCCCCATTTTAATTCTTCATTCAGGCTACAGTCAACAACGATTTGTCGTAAGATCTCGATTTCTTTCTGCCATTTTTTTTCTTTATTAAAATAAAAGTCAACTTTTGGATTCATAATAAATTTTTAATTCAAATTTAAATATTTTTCTTGCGCTCTCTTTGATTAAACGGATAAGCACATAGTCAGATAATAAATAAAAGCGCTAATAACTACCTGATTAAATAGACCGGCCGAACAAACAACATTTAACAGTTAAACTGGCGGAGATGATGATCGGCATGTTTATATGCAATAATGCCTGTGGGTTCTTTTGTCATCAATCCAAAAAAGGGATGAATAAAATTACTATTTGAAAAATGATTGTATTCCTCTACCAACGCGATCCATTTCTTTTTTTCTTCTGTAAAGTCAAGCTTATCTTTTATTTTAAAAGAGGGAACTGTGGGCAGGTTTTTTTTTATTGGTTCTTCTTTCAACATATCTTTTAAACCCATCTTGCCAAATAACTTTCCAATAAAAGACTGTTTGTATGCCTTTTTACCGAGTGCCATTTCATCCCATTGCGAACAATGCCTTATCATTTGAGAAACGTTCATTTTGCCCCATTGGGCGGAGCTATTTTCATTTAACGAATTAATTCTTTTTATTAATTCCTCTCTTGTAGCAGTGTCAAATATTGATTTCATTTTATAAAGTTGTTTTAAATATTTTGGTTACAATTTCGAACCAGTTATCTTTGACATAAACCGGATACTTATAATTTTTTAATCATTTTATATTCAATCATCTTCTTTTTATTTTTAGAGAGATTGCAAAAATGATCGCCGTAAAAATGGTTTACATTCCGGGCCAATATAACACATTAAATTTGTGTCCGTCCGGATCTGAGAAAACAAAAGTATAGCCCTTCTCAATGTTGTAAGGTTCCACATTTATTTTTCCGCCTGCCTTTTTTACAATTTCCACCCATTCGTTAACTTCTTCAATGTTTTGGGCTGAAAAACTAAAAATAATTTCATTGCCACTGTTAAGGTCGGTAATTATGCTGTGAGTATTCTTCTGGAGAATATCTTTTAAAAAGAAATTCAGTATAAAATTATTTTCACCAAAGGAAACGTTTATAAGTTCGGCTGCCTTATTAGCTTTAAAACCAAGTTCTGTATAAAATTTATATGTACGTTCAAGGTCACTTGTCGCTAGGTTTGCCCATATTTGTTTAGTTTTCATGTTATTTAATAGCACTTAAATTATACTCTGATGCCAATTACACAAACATCATCCACCTGTTCCATTTGGCCTTTCCAATTATTAAAAACAACATTTAATTTTTGGAGAGTGGTATCGTTCCATTCATTTGAAATGGAGAGTAGTAATTCTTTCAATTGTTTATATTTAAATTTTTTACCCTTTGGGCCGCCGAACTGATCAGCAAAACCATCAGTAAACAAATAGAAAGTTGTACCAGGACTAAAATCAATTTGTTGTGTTGTAAAAGGCATTGGTTTGTCTGTTTGGCCAATAGGCTGTTTGTTGGCTTTTATTTCTTTTAACTCATTATTATGTGTATACCATAACGGATTATTTGCGCCACTCCATGTGATGCTATTATTTTTTCTATCAATACAAAGCAAAGAAATATCCATTCCGTCTTTTACTTCATCTGTACTTTTTTCAAAAGTTTCTAAAACCAGCTCTCTTGTTTTATCCAAAATTTTGCCGGTGTCTGTTTCTTTAAATTCTTTTACTGTTCTGTTTAAAGCGTTGCTGCAAACAACCGAAACCATTGCTCCGGGAACACCATGACCTGTACTATCCGCTGCTGCGATAAAAAAAAGATCGTTAATAGCTTCAGCCCAGTAAAAATCTCCGGCTACAATATCTTTTGGTTTATAAAAAATAAAGTTATCAGGAATGAATTTATTTAAAAACTCTTTGGGTGGTAAAATTGCTTCCTGTAATCTTCTTGCATAGGAAATACTATCCAATATTTCTTTTTGTTTTTCTTCTACCAGGTGTAAAAGACTATCGCTTTTTTTCTTTTCCTTATTTATTTTATTTCGTTGGAAAAAGAATAACGTGGCTGCAAGCAGCACTAACATAAGTCCTCCTGTTAAAGCGTTTCGCAAATTCTTTTGATTTTGAATTTCTTTTTGAGTGAGAATATCTTTTCGTTCCTGTGCCTCTTTGGTTAATGCTTCCTTCTTATCAAAATCATACTGCATTTGCTGTTGTGTCATTTTTTTTATATTTTCTTCACTGAATATACTATCACGGAGAACAACGGATAATTTAAAATATTCTAATGCTTTTTGATAATTACCTCTATATTTCTCTAATTCTGCTAAATTTTCATAACACGTTTGGCGTTTGGTAATACTATTTGAACTTATTGCAAGTATTAACGCTTTATTAAGGTTAACGTTTGCATCGTTATATTTTTTTTGAGACATATTTAATTTTGATAACAGATTATATATATTTATCATGCCTTCTTTTTGCCCCGATTCTTCTAATATGATAAGCGCACTATTTAAACATTTTTTTGCTTCTGCAAAATCTCCTTGCTTTCTGTAAAGCTCACTCAGGGCAGTAAGATTATTTGATTTCCAAAATCGGTTGCCCATTTCTTCATTAATTTTCAATGCAGTTTGTAATAAATTTATTGCTTCGGGTTTATTTTGATAGATGTAGATTGTTCCTATGTTGTGACTAATGGCCGCAATCATTCTTTTTTCGCCGGCTTCTTCAAATACTTTTAATGCCGGAATCAGAAATTTAAGCGCTTCCTCAAGATTTTGGGTTTGGAAATATATGTTTCCGATATTTGAATTACATTTTGCAATTCCTATTTTATCTTTTAACTGTTCACGTATTTTTAAGGAGGCAATGTAATTGTTTTTTGCTTCCGGAAAGTTGCCCATATCTTCATAACAATACCCAATGCTGCTATAGGTTTGGCTTACATCAGACATTAAAAAAAGTTCTTTTCTTATTAATAAGGATTTTTTAAACCAGGTAATTGCTTCAAGGTGTTCTGCTTTATAATTAGAAATATTTCCTAATAAAAAATAAGCCTGGGCCATGCCTTTTTTATAACCCATTTTTTCTGACAAGCCAAGTGATCTTTTAGCAAAGTCTAAGGAATTTTCGAGATTAATTTCTAAATAGGCAGTAGAAATTTTGTTTAGCAGATTTGTTTTAGCGGTATCATCTTTGGCAATTTCCGCGACCTTTTTAAGAGAATCTATAATATTTAAATTTTGCGAAAATGAAGTAAAGGCCATACAGGCAATAAGTACTATAAAAAATTTGTTTTTCACGGGATGTAATTAAAATGAGGAAGTTCCGGGGTATTATTTTACTAATATATGGTTTGTTTCTCTTACCGGAAAATTGCACATTTCCGGAGCAAATAAGAACGAACGCCCTGAAAATCCAAGATACTTTGCCCGGCATTTGGGCTTGTACGGTACCTGTTAAAGAAGGCTTAAAAATTTTGTTGGAGCGAAAGCACAAAAAAGAACGAAGCCTAAATCATATCAACAAACATCATCGCCATCTGAAGCCAAAGCAGTTCATGAAGCGTATATTTAATAATAAGTGGCGGAACAATTTTGTAAGACCAAAAGGCTCTGTTAAACAAAATACTTACTCACCATTTTACTCGACGACCTGCGATTGATTGGTACCTGAGGCTTTAAAGCTTATTTGACGGCTAACAGAAAGAACTATACTTCTATTATAAACTTGATGGGAAGTTCCGGGTAATTGTTTGCGAACAGGAAGAAGTGAGTGGATCAATCGCACTCCTAGACGCCACTTGTCATTAAATACGCAACCAGTACCTAGATTAAAAGTAAAGTCTTTATTACTAAAGGGATAAAGGTCTGTTTGGAAAGGAAACGCTGCTCTATCCGTATATTCTCCAGTATTGATCAATGCTGCTAATGCCGGACCAAATTCAAAGTAACTCTTATTCTTGTGATATTGAAAGAGGATTGGGACTTCAAAGTAAGATAGACTTAAAAAATAATCGCCATAATTGGATTTATCATGATTTTCTCCCGCGGTTCCTTTGCCAATCATACTTAGTTCAGACTGCATAGTCCAACTTTTACTTATTTTTATCTGAACCCACATTCCACCCATCAAGGCAGGTTTTGGATGAGTATTTACCGGACAGCCTGTAATAGTGTGCATTCCTAAACCTAATTTAAGCCCAAATTTACCATGAGTTTTTAATTTACCTTGAGACCAAACATCAAGACAAATAATTGACATGACAAAAAAAATGAAAAGTTTTTTCATTACTAATTAACGGAATCGTCAAATAATAATTGTGTAATAACAACGATTCTGTTTGCTAACATTTAAACAGGGTCTAAACCGTGCGCGCGACCATACTACTGACAAGCGTTATGGAAAATGACGTTGTTTCAAAAGGCAAAGTTCGAACGGAAACATTAAATAGTTTGATCCTGCTAACTACCTATGGGGACGGGCAAATGGGCGGAGATAAAAAAAGAAAAGGGAGCGAAAATCGCTCCCTTTCCGGTATAGTACCCCGAGCCGGGGTCGAACCGGCATAACAGTGAAGTTACTGGTGTTTGAGACCAGCGCGTCTACCAATTCCGCCATCGAGGCATTATCGTTTGTAACAGAAATGCAAAGCTATGTTTTGTTTTGAATAATGCCAAATAAACCCCTTAAAAACCTTTAAATATTGCCTTAATCCACAAAAAAACATATATTTGCATTCCTTAAAAAAATGGATTCGCACGTTAAAATATTTTCAGGTATAGCCTCCGAAGGACTGGCGCAAAAAATTGCAAAATCCTATGGGCAGGACTTAGGTAAAATGTCCCGTTATCGTTTTAGCGATGGGGAGTTGCAGGCGTCTTATGAGGAAAGTATTCGTGGTCAAAGCCTCTTTATTATTCAAAGCACCATGCCCCCGGCAGATAACCTGATGGAGTTATTGCTTATGATTGATGCTGCCAAACGCGCAAGCGCCAGGCATATTATTGCCGTTATCCCTTATTTCGGATATGCGCGACAAGACAGAAAAGACAAGCCGCGCGTAGCCATTGGCGCTAAACTGGTAGCCGATATGCTCGAAGCCGCCGGTGCCACGCGAATAATGACCATGGATCTTCATGCCGATCAAATCCAGGGATTTTTTAATGTTCCGGTAGATCATTTATATGCTTCAACAGTTTTTCATCCTTATATTCATTCTTTAAACCTTCCCAATTTAACTATCGCTGCCCCTGATATGGGTGGAAGCAAGCGTGCTAACTCCTATGCCAAGTACCTTAAAGCCGAAATGGTTATTTGTTATAAGCAAAGGGTAAAAGCAAATGAAGTTGACAGCATGACCGCCATTGGAGAAATGGAAGGAAGAAACGTGGTATTGGTGGATGATCTTATTGATACCGGCGGAACCTTGTGTAAGGCGGCCGACATGATGATGGATGGCGGGGCACTTAGTGTAAGGGCAATTTGTACGCACCCTGTGCTTTCGGGCAAGGCATATGAAAATATTGAAAAATCAAAACTGACCGAATTAATTGTTACAGATACTATTCCTTTAAAACAGGAAAGTAAAAAAATAAAAGTTTTAAGCGTAGCCGATCTTTTTGCAAAAGTGATCAACAGTGTTCACAAATACGAATCGATCAGCGGAAATTTCATACAGTAACCCGTTAATTAAAATAACAGAATGTTAGAACTGAACGGGCAGTTTGAAACATTCACAAAAAACAAAAACAAAATGAAAACAGTATCTTTGAGCGGTTCGCCAAGAGCGAGCGTAGGGAAGACGGATGCAAACGCACTTCGCGTAAAAGGCCGTGTACCATGTGTAATTTATGGTGCAGGTGAACAAATTCACTTCAGTGCCGATGAGCGCCATTTTAAAAACATTATTTTCTCTCCTGAAACTAACTTAGTGGAAGTGGAAGTAGAAGGTAAAAAGTATCAAACCATTTTACAGGAAGCGCAATATCATAAAATTAACGACAAGTTAATTCACGCTGATTTTTTACTTGTATCGGAAGATAAGCCTGTAACTGTTCAGTTACCTGTTAAAGCTATTGGCCAGGCTCAAGGTGTTAAAGATGGTGGAAAAATGACCATCAAATTACGTAAATTAAAAGTGCGTGGTTTAGTTTCAAAATTACCTGCGACCATCGATCTTAACGTTGAAAAATTAACTATTGGAAAATCGATTTCTGCCGGTGATATTAATATTGATGGATTAACCGTTTTGCATCCAAAAAATATTTCCATCATCAGCGTTCAAACAACACGTGCCGTTGTTGCTGAAGAAGTTGCTCCAAAAGCTACTACAGCTGCTGCTCCTGCTAAGGCCGCTACAGCTGCACCTGCTGCGAAAAAATAATTATAACCCGATTAAAAAAAAGCCCGGTTGCATATCGCTTCCGGGTTTTTTTGTTTTTACTATTCAAAAGCATGATTTTTGGGCGTGCCCTTTCGCACCTTTTATCTCTTAAGCGAAAGGTCGGGCTTTACGTTGCAAGTCCTCGCCCTGCTTATTACTACAACGTCTAATAGCAGGGCTGTGGGCTTTCCACTACAATCCCTCACGCTACTTCAGGTTTTTGCTATCCGTTTATAAGAACATCTAAAAAATTATTCTTTCTCAAAAAGATGACTGCTTTCCACCAAACAAATTTGTGATAAATAGCGTTTATACCAGTTTTTTGCCTGCGATTTAGCCATTTGATGTGAGGCATTTTTACGCCAGTTGTCTATGGCTTCTTTGTTTTCCCAATAGCTTATAAAAATCCCTTTATTTCCATTATTCGAATTCTCGTAACCGAGATAGCCGGGCTGTTGTTGAGCAAGCGTCATCATTTTTTCATCCATTTCAGCATAACCATCAAGGGTATCACTTTTGGTGCTCGAAAAAATAACGGCGTAAAAATTGTTTTTTGGTAACGACATAAATATGAGTGTTTGAACCCCGAAATTAAAATTTAATTTTTAATATCGCACTGTCAATGTCTGTTGAAACGGTTTTGTGAAGTTTCTAAAAATCGCGGTTTTTACAGTAGGTCTTTAGTAAAGAATTATTTTAATTATTCTGCTTTTGCCTTCGCTTAACACTTCAGCGCAATATACACCTTCGGTAAGGTTTTCAAGTCCTACTTTTTTCGCGTATAATCCTTTAAAATTTTCAAGTTTTTCCTCATACACTAATACCCCTAAGCTGCTTGTAATTCTAACCTCTACATTGCTGTAATTGTTAACGTTAAAGTTGAGAGAAAAAGTTTTATCGTTGGTAGGGTTGGGAACTATTTGTAATGGCTTTACCAAACCAGCGGCTTCATTAATTGTAACATCACTTGTGTCGGTACCTGTGCATCCAAACTGATTTCTAACGGTTACCGAATAAATTCCGCTTACAAAAGCTATGATTGTTTGTGTTGTAGCGCCGGTATTCCATATAAAAGAACTTCCTGAATTACCTGCGTTAAGAACAACAGGTATGCCGGGTGTAACACTTATAGTAACCACCGGGGGCTGACTAACGGTTAGGTGAATTGTATCAGAAGTCATACAGATGCCATTACTCACATTAACCCAATAATTGCCTGATGTGCAAACGTTAACTGTGCTGTAATCATCGCCGTTATTCCACTGATAGGTGGCTCCGGAGCTGGCGGCATTTAAAATAATACAACCGCAAACTGTTGTGTCTGCTCCAAGGTCAACATGAGGCGAAGGATTAACCGTTACTGTAATAGAATTAGATGTGCTGCTGCCGCATCCGTTTGTGTTGGTAACATAATAAGTGCCTCCCACATTAGTTGTCAGGGAAGGGGTTAGCGCACCGGTATTCCATGTCCCGCTGTTATTTCCAGAAAGAACCACTGTACCACCCTCGCAAAAAATAATTGATCCGCCGGCTGATATAGTTGAGGCAACCGGTGCCTGACCAATACTCACAGTATTATCCAATAATGAAATGGCCCCGGCAGCTGAAAGGCCTCTACCCGTTAAATTTGCTCCGCTTAATAATTCAATTGCGCCATTGGCAACAATTGTTCCTTTAAAAAAGGAATTAGTGCCCAATGATACTTTTCCGTTTATCTGCCAGTATACATTACACAGGGAAGCGCCATTTATAAGGACCACACTCGATGATGACACAGTAGATAAAGCACCGTTGATTTTTATAATGAATAAAGAATTAGCATTGCCTTGTCCGTTTAAAACCAGACTTCCTGTTAGTGTTGCCGCCGCTCCGATACAATAAACGTCAGGGGTAAGAATCTGACCATTTCCCAAAGTAACTCCCAATACTGGCCCGCAGGTAAGACTGTTTAAATAATTATAAGCGGTATTTACGTCGGTGGCGGCCTGCGATGAAACAGCGTCTGCCACATGTGATGTTCCTATTAATGTTCCTGGAGGAAAGCCGGTAAAAGCGCCGGCGTCTGTGCCTATGTCGCCCGTAACGGTTGTTCCTGCGCCAACGTTGTCAAAGGCTCCTACCGCAGTAAATAAGGCAAAGCCGGAGGCTGCACCTAAATTTGGCGGATTTTGACTAAAGAAAGATTGGGATAAAAAAAGAAAGGAGAGTGCAAGTAACGACGCGTTTAAGTTTCTCATGCGGATTAATTTAGGACTTTACATAAATTTAGTTTTCTTTATGAAGCCCCTGCGCCCTATTAGTTTAAAGGCTTTATTTTAAGGCCATAAGCAGCTTATTGTATGATGGCTTTATTTTTAAAAGAAGACGAAAAGGAAATCGCTTTAAACATATTTAGCCAATTTTACTCCAATTTGGTCTGTTTTTTTGTTGTAAGATTAAATGTGTGGTATAAACTTTATTTTTTTCAAGTTCTAACAATGGATCTTCATCCAAAAGTGTTTGTGCTGATTGCCGTGCCAGCTGAAGCACGTGGCCATCGATCGCAAGATTCGCCAGTTTAAGATCAAGCACCCCGCTTTGCTGTGTTCCTTCTATATCACCAGGCCCCCTTAATTTAAGATCCACCTCGCTGATTTCAAACCCATCGTTGGTTCTAACCATTGTTTCCATCCGGAGTCGGCTGTCGGGCCCTAATTTATAACCGGTCATTAAAATGCAGTAACTCTGGTCAGATCCTCTTCCAACCCTTCCGCGTAACTGATGAAGCTGAGATAAACCGAAACGTTCGGCGCTTTCAATTACCATAACACTCGCGTTAGGTATATTAACTCCAACTTCTATCACCGTGGTAGCCACCATAATCTGTGTTTCATTTTTTATGAAACGCTGCATTTCAAATTCTTTTTGTTCATTGCTTAGCTGACCGTGCACTATGCTAACCTGATATTGAGGCGGTGGAAATTCATGGATCAAATTATCATAACCCTGTTGAAGATTTTGGTAATCGAGCTTTTCACTTTCTTTAATGAGCGGGTAAACAATATAAATTTGTCTGCCAAGGGTAATTTGTTCCTTTAAAAAACCAAACACGCGTAAGCGCTGAGTTTCCATAAAATGCTGTGTTTTTATAGGCTTTCTTCCGGGCGGCATTTCATCTATAAGACTTGTATCAAGATCGCCATACAAGGTCATAGCCAAGGTGCGGGGAATAGGCGTGGCTGTCATAATGAGCATGTGCGGAGGCGAAGCGTTTTTATCCCTGAGTTTAGCTCTTTGTTCAACACCAAAACGATGCTGTTCATCAATTACTACAAGACCAATGTTTTGAAACTGAACCGAATGTTCTATGAGAGCATGTGTTCCGATTAAAATATTTGTTTCACCGGTTAAAAGTGAGGCGTGAATTCTTTTTCGTTCTTTGGTACTGCTGGAGCCTGTCAGCAATTCAACCTTAAGGCCAATTGGTGATAATAAATCTTTAAATGTTTGAAAGTGTTGTCGGGCAAGGATCTCGGTTGGAGCCATAAGGCAACTCTGGAAACCGTTATCAATGGCAAGCAGCATGCTCATTAAAGCCACAAGGGTTTTTCCGCTTCCAACATCTCCCTGAACAAGGCGGTTCATCTGGCGGCCGCTGCCCATATCCACACGTATTTCTTTAAGTACACGTTTTTGCGCATTGGTTAATTCAAAGGGAAGTTGATACGAAAAAAATTCGTTGAAAAATTTTCCGACGCGTGAAAACACAAATCCTCTAACGGTATGCGCCCGTACCTTATTTAATTTCAATAATCTGAGCTGTAGATAAAATAATTCTTCGAATTTTAAACGTGTCTCCGCCCGTTTAAGTTGTTGGGCACTCTCAGGAAAATGAATTTGTTTAATGGCTTGAAATCTTGAGATCAACTTGTGATCTTCAAGTACTTCACTGCTTAAGTTTTCTTCCACATGCTGAGGCTGTATTTGTTGCACGAGCGCGCGTATCAGTTTTCTAATGCCTTCACTATCCAATCCTTTAAGCTTTAATTTTTCGGTGGAATTGTACACCGCCTGAAAGGCCGACTGCTGCGTTAAAAATGTTTCGGTAATTGGTTCTATTTCGGGGTGCGCCATATTTACCCGGCCTTTAAAAAAAGTTGGCCTTCCGAACACAACATATTCAACTCCAGTTTTTAATTTATCGGCCATCCACTGATAACCTTTAAACCACACAAGTTCAAGGGTTCCGGTATGATCCTTAAAACTAACCACCAGACGTTTTCCCTGCTTTTGCCCTACAATTTCAAGTTTATCTATATAGCCTTTTAACTGGATAAAAGGGAGCTCTTCAGTAATTTCGCGGATATTATAAAACCGTGTTCGATCCACATATCTGAAAGGATAATAGGTTAGCAAATCGCGGCACGTAAAAATATTTAATTCTTTTTTTAGTACTTCGGCTCGCTGAGGGCCAATCCCCTTTAAATATTCTATAGGCGTGTCCAGCATGGATTTTTAAAAATACTATATCATTCCTGTTGAAACAATTCACAATTTAACAACATAGTAAGGAGTTATACACTTAATTTTGCAGGAGACTGAAAAAAATAAATTTCATATTCATTATTATTTTTTTTGTACACGGTTTGCGTGGGCAATACCTTGATTCGCTGCATGAAGTTTTTACACATAAATCAAGTATCGACGCGCGTATAGAATCCAGATACAGTTTCATCAATAACAGTATTGTAAGTGTAACCGGTGTGAGGCTTGGGGTGGCATTTCAGCGGAAGTTAAGAATTGGCGGAGGCTTGAGCTGGTTAAAATCTGATTATTCAAGTACCTTTTATCCAATAGAAATTACAGGGAAAAGAGACACGCTTAAACGTTTTTTAAAATTCGCTTATTTTTGTTTTTATATTGACTTTGTTTTTTATAAAACCAAGCGCTGGCAACTGAGTGTTCCTATACAAGCGGGCATAGGGAGTATATGGTTTCAGAAAGGAAAGGTGTACAATTTTTGGGGCAACGATCATAAATATTTACTGGCACTTTATGAGCCCGGAATCACCGCTCAATTTAAAGTGTTTAAATGGCTGGGACTGGCCGCAGATATAGCTTACCGCTTTTCCGCTAAAAATAACAATAAAATAAGAAAGGATTACGATGGTCCCGATTCACATTATAAAGTTCTGGCCTGGTCGCCCACGTATAGTTTTAAGATATCACTATGGTTCGATCAGCTTTATTATGAAGCGTTTCCGAGATCAAAAATCACAAAAAAATTCGGGCCGGCAGTTTGGTAATTATTCCGAAATTTTAACGGCTTCGTAGCATTTAAATTCACCTGCAGAACCAAGAAATTCAGCGTCCACATCCACTAATCCAACCTTTTTTACCTGCTCTTTGCTTAAAGGTTTGTTAAGATACCAGCGATCGTCAAGAACTTTAAGGTCAATATCTTTATCTATTAAAACCTGGTTTAATTGCTTTTGGGTTAAAAACAGCACTCCTTCTTCCTCGTCTTCGTTTTCCGCGTTAAGCAGTGTTCCCACTAACTTTAATTTAGGAACTTCAGGCTTATATTTAAATTCTAATCCTTCTTCAGAACTAATTTCTACATATTTTATACCTGTTATATGAATCTCTGCCATGATTAATTTTTTGTGCAAGTTTAGTAAATTAAGCCAGTTTTAGCAATTAAATGTGATAAAAAGTGAGGTAATTGTTAATTTCTTTATGTAAAACGAAATTAATCAATT
>JAOQAF010000177.1 GCA_025963735.1 Bacteroidota bacterium | reverse complement strand
TGAAAATCATTTACCGGTTAATATTGAATGGGATGCTCCCGATTCCGGAGAAAAGAGTGAATGTAAAAGCGTTATGATTGCCCTATGGGATGCCAAAGAAAACAATACCCTGCGTATAGACCTTTGGACAAAAGAAATGACCGTAGATGAAATGAAAAAATTCTTCCACCAAAATATTATGACGCTTACTGATACCTATGTAAGAGCTACTAATGATAATAAAACCGCTGAATCGGTAAAAACATTCTTTCACCAGGTAGGAAAAGATATTGGAGTTATTAAGTAGTTAACGGATGATAAAAGGTTGTATAATATTATTTTTTAGCCTCGCAATATGGGGATGCATAAAAGACCCCAAAATTCCAGCATTAAAGAACGTTGCCGATTACCGTGATTCGATTACCGGAAATTATAAAGGGATCCGCATAGAAAGTTCAGCAACCGGTACCACTTCTGTTTTTACTCATGATACAAGCAATATAATTTTGAGCGTTTCAAAATCAGCAACAGATTCATTAATTAATGTTGTTTTTAATCCTGCCTTCGGAGTTCAACCTTATACGTTTAAATATCACAATAACATTTTCACACCTATTGTAGCGTATCATGCAGCTTCCTTAAAAAAATCCTCTGACAGTTTATTTTTCCATCATCAGCCCGCCCTCGGACCATACTGGAACGATTGCAATGTAAAAAAGCAATAATTTTTCAGGAATTCTCGAAAAAAGAAAAATTCACATTGCCATATTTACGGTGTTGCTTAAAGCCTTTACTGGCTGATAAGTCTGTCCTCGGACCGTGCTCAACCACTAAAATTCCATTTTCACTCAACAGCGAATTTGTAAAAACAAGTTCAGAAATTTCAGCAATATTTTCAAGATCATAGGGCGGATCGGCAAATATTAAATCGTAACTGGTTTTAGTTTGTTTTAAAAATCCAAAAACATCGGCTTTAATTGTATTTATATCAAAACCCAGTTCTTTACTTATTCCTCTTAAAAAACCTACGCATTTGGCATTTTTATCAACCGCTGTTATATTTTTGCTGCCGCGCGATGCAAGCTCCAAAGAAATATGGCCTGTACCGCTGAACAAATCTAAAAAACAGGTTGATTCGTAATCCACTTTATTATTAAGGATATTAAATAACGCTTCTTTGGCAAAATCGGTGGTGGGACGCACCGGCAGTCCGCGGGGCACCGTTATTGTTTTACCGCGATGGGTTCCGTTTATGATGCGCACAGGTGCTGATTAGTTAGTGAAAAAAAATAATGATCGGGTAATTTTAAATCCGCAAAGCCTGAACCAAACGTTTTATCATTTACGGCAAAAGAAACGTGTTTAATGTATTTTTTAATCGCTTTTACAAGTTCCCCTTCAGTGTCCATTTGTCCCGCTATCACCAGTTTACAGGTTAACGGATTAAATTCGCACTGTTCCATCATAAATAACAGGTAATATAAAACATCTTCATTTATTTCGTAATGAAACACGTTATAATAAATAAGTTTGTTTTGCTTTTTTGCCGCGATTTCAAAAATACCATTATTGAAATTCAGTAACAGATCAGCGTTCTTAACGGATGAATTATTCATCAGTAAATCAATTGTTATAACTCCGGCATGCCTGATGGTGGCGTTCTTAAAAGTTCTTTCAAGATAGGGCAACAACTCTTCGGTTATGGTGTAACAAAAATTCAGCTGGTCCGTTTTATGAATAAAAGAGTTTTTGGTTTTTTCAGATCCGGTGGTAAAATCGAGTAACTTTTTTACATTATCTTTTAAATCATAAGCTTCAGGAACAAGCGTAAACTGAGTATTAAGAATGCAAATATTTACATTTTTAAACAACCCCTGATCTAACCTGTAGTTGGAAATTAAATACCTTATTTTTTCAATGAATTGATTATCGTTTTGAACGTTTTCACTCATTTTTATGTGGCAGATTTCAACAACCGAGGTAAAGGTCTCATTAAAGATAGCGAACATAAAAAGCTGACTTCCAATGAACAAAGATAAATTAGAAGAATTTTTTCCGTTCTCCTTCTTTGATTTATAATATTCGGTTTTAAAAAGTTCGTTATCCACTTGTAAAAGAGCTAAGATAGATGGAAACCCTGCAACCGCAAAATTTTTTAAAAAGCAATTAAACCTTTGGCTATATTTATAATCATATACTCAGAAATATAAAACAACATATAAAATATGAAAACAAAGCAAATTACATTAGGACTGTTAGCCATGGTGGTTGCTGCTTCCTTAACTGTTACTTCTTGTCGTAAAAAAGAAAAAACAACAGCCGTAGAGCCGGATAACGAGCAAACCACAGCCGCTGACAACGCGGTTTCAGAAAACATTTCAAATGATATAATTTCAATGGGGAGCCAGTTATCTGAAAATTCGGGTGCCTTAACAACTTTTAAAACAATTGATGATGCACAGTTAATGATGATCTCCAATTGCGCAACCATTACTCCAGGTTTAACCGGTACTGTTGTAACCAGCTATACGCTTGATTTTGGAACAACCGGTTGTGTAAGCGCAAATGACGGAAGAACCAGAAAAGGAAAATTAATGTTTGATTTCTCTCAGTCTACAAACGGAGCCAAATATTACAGAAACCCCGGCTTTAAAATGAATGTGACCTCTTCCGGTTACATGGTTGATGGAAATCAGGTAAACATAAGCAACAAAACCGTTACCAATACAACACCGTTAACAATCCCGACTGGCACCAATCCCGGAACCAACCTAACCTGGAGCATTAACGCCAATATTTCTATTGTTAAAGCTAACAACGAAACGGTGTCGTGGACCTGCAGCAGAACAAAGGAGTTAACCAACACCGGTGATCCTTTGTGCTATAAAGGTCAGTATATGGCTATCGACTGGACCAAAGCGAAAATAAA
>JAOQAF010000170.1 GCA_025963735.1 Bacteroidota bacterium | reverse complement strand
GCTGAAACTATAATCGTATCCGGGCACCACGCTGTTTGCAAACTTAAATTTGGTTTTGTCGCCAAGCCTTGCATGCTTGTCTATTAAAGGTCCGCCGGGATATGGTAAGCCCAAAATTTTTGCCGCTTTATCAAAAGCTTCACCAACTGCATCGTCAATGGTTTTCCCTAACACTTCAAAATTTAAATGATCTTTCACTTTAATAAGCTGAGTATGTCCACCGCTAACGGTAAGGCATAAAAAAGGAAAATCCGGCGTCTTATAAGATTCATCGTTCTTTATAAAATGCGCTAAAATGTGTCCCTGCATATGATTAACTTCAATCAAGGGAATATTTAAGCCAAGCGCTAACGATTTAGCGAATGATAAACCAACCAATAAACTGCCCATTAAACCCGGACCAGAAGTAACAGCAATGGCTGAAAGATCTTCTAATTTTATTCCCGCTTTTTTTAACGCGGCATCTGCAACAGGCACAATATTTTTCTGATGATCACGACTGGCAAGTTCAGGAATTACACCTCCGTATTGCTCATGAATATGTTGGTTGGCAGTAACATTTGAAAGCACCTGTTCACCATTTAAAACAGCACAGGAAGTATCGTCGCAACTGCTTTCAATGGCTAACAGGTATATGTTCAATTTTTGCAATTTTTAAATTAGAGGTTTGCTTTTTTGAGTTATCTTTAGCAGGGGCCTTATGCTGCGCAAAATTACAAGAATATTTTTTAAAACTACCGGCATTTTAGCATTGCTGCTTGTTTTACTTTGTGTGACTCTTTATTTTGGCATTCAATCGTATACTTTTCAAACATGGCTTGGCAAAAAAGCGGGCTCATACCTGAGTGATGAACTTCATACTTCTATTTCCATTAAAAAAGTTGAGCTTGATTTTTTTACCAAAGCGCGTTTGGTGGAAGTTTACGTTGCCGATCAGCATAAAGATACCCTTCTTAAAGGTGATCTCTCAATCGACATTAAAGAATTTGATTATAAAAACAAACGCCTTGTTTTGGATAAAATCATTTTAAGTAATATGACTGCCAAACTAATTCATTACGCCGGTGATTCAACACTTAATTACCAGTTTCTGTTCGATTATTTTGTGAGCGACAATAAAAAAAAGCAGGACACAGCGAAGGGATGGAGTGTTACGCCCGGCGATGTCATTCTGGATAACCTGGCTTTCGTATACAAGGATGAAAAAAAAGACATAAAAGTATCAAGGAACATGAATTATAATTTTCTTTCTTTTTACCGCACGTCAGGAAAAATTTCAAATTTAAAAGTAAACCGCGATACTATACTGGCCGACGTTACTGGTCTTACAACTCATGAGCACAGTGGGTTTATCCTTACCGGCCTTACAACCAAACTTAAGGTGAGTAATAAAGAACTTCTTGCAGAGAATTTAAATTTAAAAACTCCATTGTCTTATGTTAAAGGAACTGTTCAGTTTATATATAAAGAATGGGACGATTATTCAGACTTTATAAATAAAATAAAAATGCGTGGTGAGTTACTTGACAGTACTCACGTTTGTTTTACTGACATTGCAAGTTTTGCACCTGAATTAAACGGGCTGGATAAAACGGTTGCTCTTTCAGGAACGGTAAAAGGATATGTGAGTGACTTGGTGCTGACCGACTTTAAAATTGCTTACGGTAACTATACTAAATTCAGAGGTAATTTAACTCTAAGCGGTGTTACTGATTTTGCTACCTGTTATTTGCATTTTGATGCCAAAGAAATTAGCACCAACTACAAAGATCTGATTGAAATACCAACATACCCTTTCACAGAAGGAAAAAAATTGGAGCTGCCTTACCAGGTAAAACAACTTGGAACAATTAGCTATAAAGGAAAATTTGATGGCTTTGTGGGAGATTTTACAACCTATGGAACGTTTAAAACATCTTTAGGAATTGCCACCACCAACCTAAGCGTTAAGCTGGGAAAGAAGCTGGATGATATTGTTTATAAAGGAAAAATAAAAACAATAAATTTTAATCTCGGAGCGCTGGCGGGTTCACCAATGCTGAAAACTTTATCCTTAAACGCCGAGGTAAAAGGAAAAGGGATTTCGTTAAACGCACTTAACGTTGATGTGGAAGGTCAGATATTAAACATTACTTACAACAATTACGATTACCAGAATATCCGCATGAATGGAAGTATCCGGCAAAAAATATTTAACGGCTTGTTAATTAGTAAAGACCCTAATGCTGACTTTGATTTTAATGGTTCCATTAATTTTCAAAAGAAGGTGCCGGCAATGGATTTTATATCAACCATAAACAATCTTAACCTGCAAAAACTAAACTTTACTAAGGAAGAAGGCTCCATATCAACACAGATATTAATTGTACTTAATGGCGATAACATAAATAATATTTCAGGGGATATTAACCTGGATAATACCATTTACAAGAATGCGAAGAAAGAATACAAAATAAGCACCTTTGATCTTAAAATAGATCAATCCACACCCGATAAAAAATTAGATGTTACTTCAAGTTATTTTAACCTGGGTGTAAATGGCCGCTTTAATTTCACAAATCTCCAACCCGCTTTTCACCAGTTTTTAACCTCTTATTATCCGGCATTCTTTAAAAAATCAAAATCTAAAATTGTGTATACCGACGCGTTAAAATTTCAGCTAACAATTAAAAAATTTGATGTGATACGGGAATTATTTGTGAAGGATCTGATGATCAGCCCAAACGCTGTTATTAACGGCGACTTTGATGTTTCTAAAAATCTCTTTAACATCAATTCAAGATCAGACTCAATAAGATTTAAAACCATACAGTTTCATAATAATGTTATTGAATCCTACTCTTCCAACAATAAAATAAATCTTGTATTTAAAGGCAGCGATATTCAGTTAACCGATAGTATAAAACTAAAAAACTATTTTATGTATTTTGTATCAAAGGATAAGGATACCAAATACAATCTTGAATGGGATGATAAAGCCTCGCCTAAAAATTCCGGAAAATTTGCCGGAAAAGCTTTCTTCAGTAACCATATTGCCACTCTTACACTTGATAAATTTTTCATCACTTCAAAAGACAGCACCTGGAACCTTACCTCCGCTAACCCTACTGTGATAGACACCAGCGGCACAATCATAGTTAACCCCTTATTGTTTTCCAATAACAACCAACGCATTGGTATTGCGGGAAAATTATCAGGCAAGACCACCGACAGTTTAATTATTAATACGGAGAACGTGGTACTTCAGCAGTTTAACCCGTTATTACAATTAATAAAACTTCAGTTAGAAGGCACCTTAACCGGAAGTGTAATACTTCATGACCCCAAAACCGTTGCTTTCAGCAGCGACTTAAGTTTTTCAAAATTAAAGATAAACAACAACACCATCGGACAGTTGATTGTAAAAACCAGCCATAACGCCGCCGATAAATATATTTTTATGGATGGCTACACTTCCTTAGGTTTTCCGGACCTAAACGGAGATCAATCAAAAAATATTTCTTTTAAAGGCTTTTATTATCTTGAAAAAAAAGAAGAAAGTCTTGACATAGATTTTACCGCATCACCGGCAAATTTAAAATTGCTCAACCCATTTCTTACGGGCATCCTTACAATTAATAACGCACTTGTAACCGGCAATGGAAAAATACATGGCACACCCGATAAATTAAAGGTGGATGGAAAATTAAAACTGTTCAATGGCGAAATAAAAGTGGATTATACCAACGTTACTTATAACATCACCGGAAGCATTGAAATTATGCCAGATCAAATCAGGTTCAGCGACATACTGATGAGGGAAAAAGGATTAAAAGCCTCGCCACAAGGCACAATAAACGGTAACATCTTTCACGACAATTTTTCAAGAATACAACTCGATTATGATGTTACCTATCGCAAAATGCTTGTATTAAATACAACTGCCAAAGAAAATAAAACTTTTTACGGAAAGCTCTACGGTTCCGGAAACATCGGAATTTGGGGATTCTTAAATAATCTGCACATGCAGGTAACCGATACAACCACTAAAAATTCCAAATTCTTTTTGCCGCTCGATGGGCCTTCGGAAGTAGCAGAAAATGATTTCATTAAATTTATAAAGAAAGACACCATTAAGGAAAAACCGGATGTGCCGCTTACCGGATTTAATTTAGAAATGTTTGTTACGGCAACGCCAGACGCGCACATGCAGATATTACTTGACAGTAAAGCGGGGGACGCACTTAACGTACAAGGCCAGGGCGATCTTACTTTACGCATCAATACTCTTGGTAAATTTGAAATGTTTGGAGATTATATAATCACTAACGGTGATTATATTTTTACACTTGAAAATGTTATCAGTAAAAAATTTGACATTGATGCCGGAAGTGATATTAGTTGGAGCGGTGATCCCTTAGGCGCGGAAATAAATGTGGTGACCAGTTATAAACAAAGGGCTTCGGTGGCGCCGTTACTTAATGATACAACCGGAAGGTACAAGGGAAGATTTCCGGTAGATTGCAAATTAAAAATCAGCGACAGGTTATTTTCGCCCAATATAAATTTCGCGATAGATTTTCCCAGTATCGATGCCACGGCGCGTGCACGGATAAACAATATCCTCAGCGATGAAGCTGAACTTAACCGGCAGGTATTTTCCTTTCTTCTTTTCAGATCTTTTGTAACTCCTCAAATATATAATAACAATGCCGGGGGCGTAACTGCGGGTAATGCCGCGGCTTCTACAGGAAGTGAAATGTTAAGTAACCGGTTGAGTTCTTTTTTAAATAATTATGTTGGAAATTTAACGGGACTTAATGATCTTGAAGTAGGCTTAAATTACCGTGCGGGAACCAACACCAGCAACGAAGTGGATCTTGCACTGAGTAAACAGCTCTTCAACAATAAGGTTTCCATTGATGGGAATTTTGGAGTGAATAATAATCAGGCTTCGCGGAACTCAAGCGGAATTATTGACGTAAATATTGAATACAAACTTACCGATGATGGAAGATACCGCGTAAAAGGATTTAACCGAAGCAACGGAAATACGCAGATGATCACCACCGGAGGTCCTTATACACAGGGCATTGGTTTGTTTTACAGAGAAGAGTTTGAAACTGTGAATCAGTTATTTAAACGTTACGCGGAGAAGTTTAAAAAGAAAGAAATAAAAAAAACACAATAGTTTAATTTGCCCTGCCTGTTTTAATCCAGTCTTCTATTTTATATTGGTTCAGTTCAAAGTAATCCACTTTTTTAACCACAACTCCATTATCCAGATAATAAATACGTGGAAGCTGCGCAGAGGCTAACTGCACAAACGTTTTACCCAGACAAAAAGAATAAGGTATATTATCTGCTTTTGTATCCTCTAAAAAAACAGGCAGTTTATTTTTATCACCATTTAAAATAAAATACACAGGTAATTCGGGGTTGTTCTTTTTTATTAACCTGAACTTTTTAGCAGCGATACGGCAATGAGGGCAGCTTAAACTTAAAAAAGCAATCACGTGTTTACCGCTTCTCAAATCAACCTTCGGAATTTCTACTTTAGAGGTGTCTTCAGGTTGATAAAGCAGATTCAGTTCGAGCGGGTAATTTATTTTCTCATCCATATTGTTTGACGTGTATGAAAAATCAACCGGATTGAATAAAAATGGCACGCACATAGCGCTTATTGTCATGAAATTTAAAAATAAGTTATTCTGTTTCAATTTCCATCCATCATACAAAAAATAAACAATAAAGGCGGCACCAATCATTAGTACATTTTTTATAATTGCCTGGAGTGGTGTCATTTTTAAATGTTCACCAAAGCATCCGCAATTTCCATTGTTACCGTTAATGGCAATTTGAACAACAAGATAAATAATGAAAAAAGTTAATAAGGCAATTGTAAATGGCAGCGTGAATTTTTTCAAATTATAATTCAGAATTAATAAAATACCGATTAAAAATTCAAGTCCAATTAAAAGTCGGGCAATGATTGGGGCGGTATACCAGTTACCAACACCAATATCTACAAATGTAAATTCAAACGTTTCAATAACGGGATCCAGTTTTGTCCAACCCGAATAAATGAAAATTAATCCTAAACCAACAGAAATTAAAATGGCCAGTATTTTTTTAAAGAAAGCAAGTTTCATCTGGCAAAGGTAAAAATAAAATGAAATTAACTTCAGTTCTATATTGCCTCAGGGACTTATTTGGCACCCCCTATCCGACGGAGCAATTTGCCCAGCACATCGGGCTGAAAAGACCTGAAGCGACCTTGTTGCAAAGCCACACGGTTATCTATGGTTTTTTCAATATTAAAATTAAAAATAAAAGGCGCGTTTTTATCACTCCAGCCCCCAAGTTGTCCAAATCTCATATCACTGAAAATAAGCGATGAATCGGTTCGCGCTACCGTATAAAATCCTTTTGAAAACCGCACAAGTTTTTTAACTTCATCAGAATTTTTGTAGGTGAGCAAAACAGAATCATTACGGTTAACAACATGATATTGTATATCGCCGGTTTTGTCCAGCAATGAGTAATACCCAATAAAACAATTGTTTTCTTTTCTGGCAATGATATACCAGAGCAAATTATTTAAGGGAGTTGGAGTTGCCATGTATTCATCATACCTGATTTGTTTCTCTGACAGATCCTTTTCAACAGTGTGATTTACCATCAGTTTATTAAAAATGCATGAGGCCAGGTAAATACCGGCGAATATCAATCCTGTATGAGCCCAGCGCGAGCGGTTTTGCGATGTCATTTTAAAAACTAACAAGGCGAATGCAGGAACCAATAAAACGAGCATAAGAAAAGGATCCAGAATAAAAATGGAATTAAAACTTACTCTTGTATGGTTAAAGGGTTCGAACCACCCTGTACCGTAGGCGGTAAAGGCATCTATGGTAATATGTGTAAACAAACCGCTGCTTATGAGAACTAACCAGCGTTTAAAGCTCATTGATTTGTTTTTAATATATTTTGAAAAAAGCAGAGCCAATGCAACTGACAGGATAAAATTGAAAAAAATAGAATGTGTTATTCCTCTATGAGTTAAAAGTGCATTTGCCTGAGTAGTAAAAAAATTAAATAAAACATCAACATCCGGCAAATTGTGAGCAAGCGCGCCCACCAACATGGCTTTTTTTCCAAGTTGTTTTCCGGCAATGGCTTCACCCATGCAGGCACCTAAAACCGTATGCGTTAGCGAATCCATACTATTTCTTATTTCCTTTTTTTATTAACTGTAGCAATCATCAAAATACGGAAAAAACTATATGCGAGCCACATTTTAAATCGAATGAATATATTTTTTCTTTGTCCTGGTAAATTAAGATCTACATGTTTGCAATCCTCTTCCATAATATTATCAAGATGAGTGCTGAATTCCTTAATGAAAACCGGATCAATTATGTCGGCATTCAGTTCCATACTAATGTAATGACTTAAAAAATTCAGATTATAAGAACCTACCGTCGCCCAGGCGTCGTCTATAATCATTGCTTTTCCATGAAGCACGGAGTTGGTCCACTCATATAAATGAATGTTGTGTCTGAGTAAAAAATCATAAAGGTAATTTTCAGCGAGCCTAACCGAAGCCGCGTCAGACTGACCGCCTAAAATAATTTTAACCACTACCCCCCGAGCTGAGGCCTGGGCAAGTAAATTCCTTAAACCATTACCGGGTAAAAAGTAGCTGGCTACAATGGTGATTGACTTTTGTGCTCTTTTTAAACCCTGAATATAACTTTGATGAATTTCGTTTTTACCTTTTATGAAATCGTTAACACGAAACCGTATCAGGTGTGTTCCGTTACCGGTATGAATAGGTGAATTGTTTTCCCATTTGTTTATGGCTTTAGCGGTGTGTCTTTTATAGCCTTTTTCACAAAGCAAATGTAAATATTCACACACGCTACCTTTTAACAAAATGGCATAATCAAGCCAGGGTTCACTTTTAGAAGTGGCGTTATATTTATTTGCAATGTTAATACCGCCAATCATGGCGGAAGTCTTATCCGCCACAACAATTTTATAATGCATTCTTCTGCCAAAATAGATACTTTCTGAAGAAAACACAGGTGAAAATTTACGGAAATTAACCCCGCTGTCTGTCAGCTCAAGTCTCATTTCCTTTGTAAAAGAATTCGATCCAAACGCATCGAGCATTACAAAAACATTCACATGCCTTAATGCGGCACGTTTAAGGGCATCAACCACGCGTCTTCCTGTTTCATCTGAAGCGAAAATATAGGTGTGCAGATGCAGCGATTCTTTGCTGTTGTCAATTATTTCTTCAAGGAGTTCAAAATAATTATGTCCGCTATGTACTAAACGTATCTCATCCGCCCCTAAATATTTTTTCATAGTAAGGAATTAAACCTCTCACCCTTAATGTAAAAAAATATGCCCTATTAAAAAAATTAAAAGCGGTTTCCACCTACAGTAACCATGGCAAGAGCTATATCGGCCGGCAACCGCACCACATCAGGGGTTTTCGGCATATAATACGCCGCCCCCAGTTGTTTGGTTGATTCAATATCTTCCATATAATTTGAGGTAGAGTACATAATAACCGGCACCCCACTTAATTTAGCATTCATTTTCAAAACTTTCAGGCATTCTTTGCCTCCCATTACCGGCATATTTAAATCCAGAAAAATATAATCTGGCAACACCGTCATTTTATCTAACAATTCAATAGCCTCGAGACCGTTTTCAGCACATACACATTCAAAGTTAATGCCTAGTTCTCTTACCGCTATTTCAAAAAAAAGACGATTATCTTTATCGTCATCTACGATCATCAGGATTTTTTTTCCGCTCATAATAAAATGTTTTTTGTTGTTACTAAATCAGAACAGTGCAGTTCTTTAGTACAGTGCGAAATCGAGGAAAGGAAAACCGGTATATATCCAATACTATTATTATGCCTTTTGCTGGCACACACCTCCTCCCCTCTGTAAACCAGTAACCATGCGGACAAGAACAATGTTGCGTAGAATTAAAACTACATTGCGGGGAAAATCAGAATGAAAAAATAGTTCTCATTTTTTTTGTTGAAAAGTTTTGAATATTTCTTTCAGTCCCCCCTAATGATTATCTTTGAAAAATAAATTAACACATGAGCGAAAACCTTAAACCCGAAGAGCGGGAATTAATAAAACTTGTTGGTTTTTTTAAAAAGCGTGCTGAACGCCTGATGGAAGAAAAAAAAGTGGATGAAGATTATAAGCAGCTTATTGAAACCTGCGATAAACTTGTAGCCCAGCTTGAAATGCATGCCCGTAACCGCGACATTGTTCTTGGCGAACGCGAGCAATTAAAAAGCCTTGTGAAGGACAATGCAACTTGCCCCAAATGCAGCAGCAACGCTAATTTAAAGCTAATTGGCACCGATGTGAATGACAAGGGCTGGAAAAGCAATAAATATAAATGCAGAAAATGTAATATAGAATTTGTTTGGAACGCACCGAATAATCCATGGGACATGATTCCATACGTTGAAAATTTTCTGTCAAATCTTGAAACAAAATTAAGTGAAGAGCCCGATGAGGCTTTGAAACAACACACCGCGGATGTTTTAAGTCTGATGAAAGCTAATCTTGATAAATTAAAGCCTGTGGTGGAAGCTTCAGATCTGGACTTTGCAGAACTTGAAGAAAGAGAAAGGGAAATGAGCGAAATGGTGCATAAGTTTAAGAAACATCTTCTTATTGAAAAAATAAGAATGGAGGATTAATAACAAAAAGCAAAAAAAAAGCGATCCCAAATAGGATCGCTTTTTTTAAATACTAAAATTAAATCTTGGTAATCTGAACGGCGTTAAGCCCTTTCTGACCCTGTTCAACTTCAAAAGTAACTTTATCTTGTTCTTTCACGGGTGATAATAAACCGTTTACGTGAAAAAATATACTGTCTTTGGATGCTTCGTCTTTAATAAAACCATAACCTTTTGAGTCATTATAAAAGGTAACAACACCTTTTCTCTGAACTTCTTCCTGTCTGAAAACATCATGTTTTGCAGCGCCCAGCTGAATATCTTCCAGCTTTAAAATTTTCTTTTTATTCGGATCCGGAGGAGTTGATGTTAACTGACCGTTCTCATCTACATAAGCGATCATATCTTCAAAACTCTTGCCCTTATTATTGTTTGATTTGCGCTCTAACTTTTTTTCTTCCTTTTCTTTGCGCTTTTTTGCTTTTTTCTTTTCGTGTTCTTTTTTACTAAAGGTTTCCTGTGATTTACCCATCTTTTTCTAAATTCCTATTTTATCCTTGCGGGTGATTAATTTTTGCAGAGGTTTAGGCTTATACAAATATACGAAAAAAAATGCTTTATTCCAATTTCGTAACCGCTTTTGTGTGGTATAAATTTTACTGTACTTATGATATGGACAAATCTGTACTTGCAGGAATCTGGGGCCTTGTTTCGGGTTCGGCGTTAGTTATTGGCGCGCTTATTGGCTATTATATTAATGTGTCGCAGAGGGTTGTGGCGGGCATCATGTCGTTCGGAAGCGGGGTTTTAATTTCCGCATTGTCATTTAATCTAATGGATGAGGCCTATAAAGCCGGTGGATTTGATTCAACTGCCATTGGTTTTATTGCAGGATCTGTAGTATATACCATTGCTAATATTTATATAAGTAAAAAAGGGGCTAAGCACCGCAAACGTTCAGGCAGCCAGCAACACTCCGAAGATTCTACAAAAGGCAGCGGTATGGCTATAGCTGTTGGTTCTTTATTAGATGGAATCCCCGAATCAATTGTTATCGGAATCAGTCTGATAAGCAATGCCAAAGTAAGCTTTGTTGCGGTAATAGCCATTTTTTTATCCAATATTCCTGAAGGCCTTTCCAGCTCGGCCGGAATGAAAAAAGCAGGCCGTACATCTAAATATGTTTTTTTAGTGTGGACAAGCATCGCATTAATTTGTGGATTGGCCTCGTTTTGCGGGTTTGCTGTTTTTTCGCATTTTAGTCCTGAAATTATAGCTGCTACAACTGCTGTTGCCGCCGGTGCCATTTTAACCATGCTCGCAGACACTATGATTCCGGAAGCCTACGAATTTGCTCACCAATACACAGGTGTAATAACTGTGATTGGTTTTTTAACTGCTTATATAATTAATAAACAGTCTTTCTGAATACAGATATGAAAAGACGCTTCAAAGCCTTTATTATGAACGATTATGAAGGCGCTCCTTATGCGGAGTGGATTAAAACGGGCGAAAAAACTATTGAAACCCGTACCCGTTCATTTTCTTACCGCGGCGATCTGGTAATTTGCTGCGGAAAAACAAATTCAACCGGGCCTAACGCGGGAAAAGCCCTCTGCGTTGTTGAATTATGGAAAATCCGTGACATGCGTAAGGGCGATGAAGAAGCGGCAGGAGTTATATGCCGAAGCGGTATTAAAGCTTTTTTATTCAGAAACTGGAGGCACTTTAGCCGTGATTTTGAATTTGCGCCAGAACGTGTGTCGGGAGCCTGGCAAAGTATTTTCGAAATTACTATTCCTGACGATGTGAAAATAATTCCGAGGCCCGATATAATTCCTTTTGAAGAAAAGGATTGATAAAGGCCAAAAGAATTGCATGGAGGTAACTTACTAACAAATTATTACCGAATAATCCCGAAAAAAACGTAGATTACATCATAATGGAGATCACCGATAAATTACCGGTTCAGACCAACCCCCTGGAATCGAAAATAAAGTATGAATTTGTGATGTTGATTGATGATAATGGTATTGACAATTTCATGTCACGAATAACACTTGAAAACTGTAATTTTGCTAAGTTTATTAATGTAAACAATAATGCACAAAGCGCTTTAAATTTTCTTTGCAGAACAACATCAGATAATAGCTCTGCGGTTTTAATACTACCCGATTTTATATTTCTTGACATTAATATGCCAACGATGAATGGCTTTCAATTTCTTGAAGAATTTGAAAAAACCGACCTTGCTAAAAATGGTAAAATAAAAATTGTAATGTTATCGAGTTCAACGGATCCCGCGGATATTAGCAGGGCAATGAATTTTAAATCGGTGTATAAATACCTCGTTAAACCGCTTTCAGAGGAAGCTTTAGGATTGCTTTAATTTGGTCTATTTTAAGAGAATCACTTTGCTCTTAAATATATCCTAAAAAAATTGTCTAAAAAAATGGATAAAAAGAATAAGTCGGACGAGTTGGTCATTGCCAACAAAAAACTTGCTTTTCAGGATGAAGAGAAAGAAAAACGCGATGCGGAATTATTAATTGCTAACGCTGAGCTTACTTTTCAGAACAAAGAAAAAGAGAGTCGCGCAGCCGAACTTATTATTGCCAATGAAGAGCTTTCTTTTCAAAACGATGAGAAAGAGAAGCGGGCTGCAGAATTGGTAATTGCCAATGATGAGCTTACCTTTCAAAATAATGAAAAAGAAAAAAGAGCAGCGGAACTTGTGATTGCCAACGCTGAACTGGCCTTTCAGAATAACGAAAAGGAAAAAAGAGCGGCAGAACTTAGTATTGCCAATATTGAACTTGCATATCAGAATGACGAAAAAGAAAAACGCGCCGAAGAATTAACGGTAGCTAATAAAGAACTCGCCTATCAAAATCTTGTTAAAGAAAAACGTGCCGCTGAGTTAGCGGTTGCCAATAAAGAACTTGCTTTTCAAAATCTCGAAAAGGAGAAAAGAGCCGCGGAATTAATAATAGCCAATAAGGAACTTGCTTTTCAGAACAAAGAAAAAGAAAAGCGTGCAGCGGAGTTAGCCATTGCTGTTAAAGAATTAGCTTACCAGAACAGTGTAAAGGAAAAACGCGCCGCAGAATTAATTATTGCTAATAAAGAACTCGCATTTCAGAATCAGGAAAAAGAAAAGCGCGCTGCCGAATTAATAATAGCCAATAAAGAACTTGCTTATCAAAATCTTGAAAAAGAAAAACGCGCCGCAGAATTAAGCAAAGCTAACCAGGAATTAAAAAATGCTGAAGATGATATCCGCAAACTTAATGAAGAATTGGAGCAGAAAGTAATAATGCGTACAGCGGAGTTGGAAACCGCAAATAAAGAGCTGAGTTCTTTTTCATATTCCGTATCGCATGATTTACGCGCACCCTTAAGAGCCATAAATGGATTTGCACGGATTATTGAAGAAGACTATGCCGACAAATTTGATTCTGAAGGCCTGAGTGTACTTAATGATATAATGGACAATTCTAAAAGAATGGGTGATTTAATTGATGATTTGCTTGAGTTTTCAAAACTCGGACGGAAGCAGGTGACAGTTACCGAAGTTAATATGAATGCCCTGGTGAATTCTGTAATTGAAGACCTGCGTTTTGAATATGACGAGGAGATCACCACTTTTCAAATTGATCCTCTCCCTATGGTTAATGGCGACCAGGCTTTACTAAAACAGGTATGGGTTAATTTAATTTCCAATGCAATTAAATATTCAAAAAACAAATCGAAAATTCTGATTCAGATAACTTCATTTAAAAAAGATGGCAGTATAGTTTTTAAAGTCAAAGACAACGGAGCCGGATTTGACATGGAGTATTATGATAAACTTTTCGGTGTTTTTCAGCGGTTACACCCTATCGAAGAATTTGAAGGTACTGGCATAGGCTTAGCCATTGTGCATAAAATAATTTCAAGACACCACGGAAGAGTGTGGGCAGAGTCAGTTTTAAATGAAGAATCCTCTTTTTATTTCAGTTTACCAATTAATATTTAAGCATCAAACATGGACTATAATAACGTTACAATTTTATTTGCAGAAGATAGTACTTACGACGCAAAACTTACGATTAGGGCGCTTAAAAAAAGCGGCTTTGCAAATAACCTGCATCATGTTAAGAATGGTGTAGAAGCACTGGATTTCCTTTATTGCCGGGGCGCTTATTCTTCGCGAAAACTTAATGATCATCCAAGGCTTATACTTCTTGATATTAAGATGCCAAAAAAGTCGGGAATGGATGTGTTGGCAATAATAAAAGCAGACCCTGAATTAAAATCCATTCCGGTTGTTATACTTACTTCCTCCAAAGAGGATCCGGATATTAAAAAATGTTATGCTCTTGGAGCAAACAGTTATATAGTAAAACCTGTTGAAAGTGATAATTTTTTCCTTGCCATTAAAGATCTGGGAATGTATTGGATGGTTTTGAGTCAACCACTGGATTAGGAATTGTACCATGAAGATTAACAGAGAAAAAGTACTGATACTTGAAGATAATTTGAGCGATGCTAAATTACTTCAGCGCGAATTGCAAACGGCAGGATGGAATACCATTCAGATTTCACAAACACGGTCTGAATTTGAGAGCGCGTTAAGTAATTTTCTTCCCGATATTATATTAGCCGATTATTCCCTCCCTTCATTTGACGGAGTTACCGCATTTCACATTTCGCAAAAACATTCCGACATTCCTTTTATTATAGTATCAGGTATAATTGGAGAAGAAAACGCGGTAGAACTTATAAAAAGCGGTATAACGGATTATGTTCTAAAAGATAAACTTTTTACTTTAACGCATAAAATTACCAGAGCGTTAAAAGAAAGTGAAGAAAAGAAAGCAAAAATAAATACAGCTCAGAAACTAAAAATCCAGAACGAAAAACTTTTCGAAATTGCTTTTTTACAATCTCACCAGGTTCGTGTACCGGTGGCGCATATTTTGGGTTTATTTGATTTGTTTAAATTCGACGAACCCGGTCATCCTATTAACGCGGAGGTACTGAGTCAACTTAAAACCTCAGCGCAATCGTTAGATAAAATAGTTCAGGATATTGTATTAAAAACAAGAGAAATCAAAGATACCTTAAATTAAAAAAACCGGATTTCTCCGGTCTTTAAATGTTATTTTAAAAAGACAATCATTCTTTAACCACGCTCCGAGTGATTATTTTCTGAATGCTGCCACGCCTTAACTTACTTCGCAAAACCTGTAGCGCGTGTTTCTCTGATAACGGTTACTTTCACCTGCCCCGGATAAGTCATCTCGGTTTGAATGCGTTGTGATATTTCAAAAGCCAATTGCTCGGCCCTTCCATCAGTAACTTTATCGCTTGCCACAATTACACGTAATTCTCTTCCCGCCTGAATGGCATAGGTTTTTTCTACCCCTTCATAACTCATGGCCAGCGCTTCAAGATCTTTTAAACGCTTCATGTATTGTTCCGAAATTTCGCGACGCGCGCCCGGACGTGCCCCGCTGATAGCATCACATACTTGAATAATTGGCGAATACAATGATGTCATTTCAATTTCATCGTGGTGAGCGCCAATGGCATTACATACTTCCGGTTTCTCTTTGTATTTTTCAGCCAGCTTCATTCCTAATAAAGCATGAGGTAATTCAGGTTCATCTTCAGGCACTTTTCCAATATCGTGTAATAACCCCGCGCGCTTGGCTACTTTAGGATTCAATCCCATTTCACTGGCCATGATACCACAAAGATTTGCCACTTCGCGGCTATGCTGTAATAAATTCTGACCGTAAGAAGAACGGTATTTCATACGTCCCACCATCCTGATCAATTCAGGATGCAGTCCGTGGATTCCAAGATCGATACAAGTTCTTTTTCCTGTTTCAATGATTTCCTCTTCAATCATCTTTTTGGTTTTTTCAACCACTTCTTCAATCCGTGCCGGATGTATGCGGCCATCGGTAACTAACTGGTGTAAAGCCAAACGGCAAATTTCGCGGCGGATAGAATCAAAACAACTTAATGTAATGGCATCAGGAGTATCATCCACAATAATTTCAACACCGGTAGCAGCTTCAATAGCACGGATGTTACGGCCTTCGCGACCAATAATACGACCTTTTGTTTCATCTCCTTCAATATGAAATACAGAAATGGAATTTTCAATGGCTGTTTCAGTAGCCACTCTCTGAATAGTTTGAATTACAATTTTCTTTGCCTCTTTATTTGCAGAGATTTTAGCCTCGTCCATAATATCTTTTATATAACCCATGGCCTGGGTCTTTGCTTCATTTTTTATCGATTCAACCAACTGTACTTTCGCGTCTTCGGCTTTTAAACCACTAATTTTTTCAAGCATCTCCACTTGTTTGCGATGGCCCTTCTCAACTTCTTCGTGACGTTGTTTGTAAACTTCAATCTGTTGGGCAGCCTGACTTTTAATTGCTTCGGCTTCTTTATCTTTGCGGTTCAGATCTTCAATTTTTTTATTTAGGTCGCCTTCTTTTTGTTTTAATTTATTTTCAATCTGAGCTATCTGGTTGTTTCTTTCCTGAATGGTTTTATCGTGTTCGGTTTTAAGCTGAAGAAATTTTTCCTTTGCCTGTAAAATTTTCTCCTGTTTAGTTGCCTCAGCTCTAACCTCGGCTTCTTTAATTAAATTTTCTTTTTCTTTTTTAGCGGTTGAGTTTAATTTACTTCCCGCTAACATAAAACCCGCAATAATTCCCAGGATGAGGGCCCCGGCAATAAAAGATAGTGTTAATATATCCATATACTTTTTTTGTTTAAGCAGCCTTAACGGCGTGCTGGTTAATAAAAAACGCACAAACTTTTCACGATTATTCGTGATAAAATTTGTGCGCGTAAATTGGCAAATTAATGGTTCGGCTAATGCTTACCACACGGTTGCTAATCGTTTATATTGTTAATGTTTTGGATATGTTGCTGTAACATTTCCTCAACACCGGCAAACAGTTGTTTAAGATCACTTAATTCTCTCTCCGCTGTGTTGGCCTGCTTGTAAAGCTGTGATACCAGCTGAAGCATAACCATAGTTAACACATCCTTTTTATCTTTAATCGCGTACGTTTTTTCAAACTCGGCAATTTTCGTATTAATTAAGTTAACGGCCTCTTTAATATTTTCTTCGTCAGCAACATCCACTTTTAGGGGGAAGATGCCGCCCGCAATTTCAACTTTTATGTTTACTTCGCTCATTTAAAGAGGGCGTTAAAATTAAGCACCTAACAACGCTATGCACTTATCAATTTCACGCACCAAATCGTTAATTTGTGATTTCATTTGGGACTTTTCAGAAGTTCCGCCTGAATTCGACCCTAAAATAACATTTTTACGGTGATTATTCAAGTCACTAACGTTAATGTGCTGACTTTCAATATTTTGCGATAATCCACTGATCACATCATTCATTTTTAACAACTGATTGGCCATTTGCTCCTTCTCATTTAACAAACCTAAACGTTCATCGTTAAGAATATCAATTTGTTTAAATAAGCGGTCAATGAATGCATCCTGTTCTTCAGTATTTGTGGAATTTTTTAAAGACTGCACTTCACTTTCGTATCCTGAAATTTTAGCAGAAAGATCAGACACACTATTGTTAAGGTCGCCAATTGTAGCCTGTAATAAATTTATTTCCGATAAAAGATTATGCTTTTCTGAAGTTAAAGAATCTAAATTATGCTGTAACGAACTGATTTGCTCATCGGACTGAGAGGAGAAGCTAACCTGGTTTTTCATTTCGGCTAACTCAGCTTTTAAAAGACTGATTTCCTGTTCAAGTCCGGCATTGGTTCCTTCAAGATTAGTGATGGTAAAATTTTTAGAGCTTAAGGTTTCCTTTAATTCTTCAACCCGTGTTACACTTTGTGCGTTTATTGAATCAAGTTCGGTTTTTAATAAAGTAATTTCGGCTTCCTGCGCCTCCACTTTATCCTGGGCCATATCAATTTCGTTGATAAGGTTCGTGTTCTCAGCCAGCAATTTTTTAAATTCAATGTCCTGACTTTCTACCTGCTGTGAAAAAATAAAGGCCTGTTCAGATTTAAAGTTTTCAAAACACTGTTCTTTTTCAGAAACAGAAGCCTGTAAATTATTAATTTCCGAATGCAGTTGCTGGATATTTTGCGAAGCGTTTTCTAACTCAAGATTTTTTTGTTCTAAAGTAAATTGGGTTTCGCTTAACGTGTTAGTGGCATTTTCAAATAAACCTGCCAAATTCAAAAGCTCAGTGTTTAAGCTTTCAATTTTCGCATTTAATTCGTTTACCTGTTCTGAAGAGGATAAGGAAGAAGTAAGTTTAAAATTTTCGAATTCATTATTGAGATCAGATAACTTTTGTGTTTCAGCCTTCAATAAAGATTCAAAGTGATTTACAGACGTATTAAGAACTTCGAGCTGTGAATTTTGGGCATCGACATGATAAACCAGTTCTCGTGCTTTTTCTTTATAATGATCATTTTCTAGCTGAGCCTTATTAAGTTCTTCAGTAAGTTTTGAGTTTTGAAGGTTAGAATGAATTAAGGTATTGGATAATTTTTCTTCGTAACCTGAAGTAATTTCCTGAACCAGGGTTTCATTTGCCGAGGTTATTTGTTGAATAACCAATTCATGACTGGCTGTTAACTCATTTATCAAAGACTCATGACCTGATTTTAAAAGACTGATCTCATTTTGAAAGGAAGCAGTTAATTCTTCATTGTCTGTTGTGGCAGATAGTTTTAACTCTGCTATCTGACTTTCGTATCCTGAAATTAATTGTTGTTCTTTTTGTGTATTTTCAAATGTCAAGCTTTCAAGCTTTGCCTGATAATCTCCAGTGATAGAGGAACGTTGTTCTTCCAATTGCGATTTAAGAGCAGAAATTTCGTTTTCGTAACCGTATTTTAAAGAATTGATCTGATTGGCAGTAGACTCTTCTAAAGCCGTTAAAGCATTTGAATGCGAATTCTTTAGATGGCTTATTTCATTTTCAGAAGCGGAACTTAATTTTTGAAGTTGAGAGTTGAAGTCGTTATTTAAAAATGTAATTTTTTCTTCATACGAACTTTTTACTGAAAGGAGTTCTTCCTGGTGACGGTACGTTAGCGACTGCTCGCGATCAGCAAGATTTGAACTTAGTTCATTTACACGGTTCTCAAATTCTTCTTTTAATCCAGATTCTTTATAATGTGAGTTGGAGCGAAGATCGTTGATTTGTAAAATATATTCCTGTTTAACGGTTTCTAACTGAATGGCAGCTTCATTTTTAAGGCTTTCAATTTTTTGTTCGTATACCGAAGCGATGGAACTTACTTCCGCTTTTAAAGTTTCAATCTCAATTAAACGCTCATCAATTTCACTTTGCTTATTATGCAGTTGTTCTTTAATTGTGCCACGAAGCTCTTTAAAAGCAGCAAGCTCGGCTTTGTAATTGGTGTTGTCACGCTCCATTACGGTAAGCTTTGTATTTAGTACATCAATAGTAACCTGCAAACGTTTACAATCTTCATCACGCAAAATAAGTTGATTACGATAATCACTCAGGGAGCGTTTAAGATCAGTGAATTCTTTGCGAAGGGCAATATCACTGTCTAAAACTTGTTGTAAATCTGTTTTTAAGCTATGAGTATTCATGAAAATGCGATTTTTGATTTGCATAAAATTACTCAGTAGGTCTGTACCAAAAACCCTACATACAATTATAAGTAAACAGCACAATGTTAATTAACTTCATGTTTATGAAGAGTGTTTTGTTAATTACCCTGTGGCAAATGTTATTGAATTTAACGCGGAGTGTTAAAGGAAAAATGATTAAGAAAAATTACACCTGACACAAGTATTTGGAAAAATTATTCAACAGAAAATGGAACGGATGAATTTTTATCAAAGCAGAATATTCAAAAAACTATTTATTTATAATCTCTGATAAGAAATTTAAAGATTGACTTAAATTCATCTTGATTTTTGGGGGACTTTACCTGAAAAAAATGAAATAAACCGCTCAAATTGGCCGATGGAATTTTAACAAATGGGGAATTTGGCAGAAAAGTTTTGTTATGTTGAAACTTTTTTATCTTTTGAGCGTTATAAATGATATTATAGCATAAAAATCCATGTTTTTTTAGTACTTTCGCATTCCTAACACAATACCACCTATATAGATGAGACAACTAAAAATTACCAAATCAATCACCAATCGCGAAAGTGCATCTCTGGATAAATATTTACAAGAGATTGGTCGTGAAGAATTAATTACGGCAGAAGAAGAGGTAATATTAGCGAAGAAAATTAAGGATGGTGATCAGAAAGCATTGGAAAAGCTTACCCGTGCTAACCTTCGTTTCGTGGTATCAGTTGCGAAACAATACCAAAATCAGGGTTTAAGTTTACCCGATCTTATAAATGAAGGCAACTTAGGTCTTATTAAAGCCGCCCGCCGTTTTGATGAAACGCGTGGTTTTAAATTTATTTCATACGCGGTATGGTGGATCCGTCAGAGTATTCTGCAAGCTTTGGCAGAACAAAGTCGTATTGTACGTTTACCTTTAAACCAGGTTGGTTCTTTAAATAAAATTAATAAAGCATACAGTAAACTTGAGCAGGAGTTTGAGCGTGAGCCAAGTGCTGAAGAATTAGCCGATGTGTTGGATCTTCCGATTGATAAAGTAAGCGACACTATGAAAGTTAGTGGTCGTCATGTTAGTATGGATGCTCCTTTTGCTAATGGTGAGGAAAGCAGCTTGTTGGATGTGTTGGTTAATCTTGATTCTCCAAAGGCCGACAGCGGTTTAATGAATGAAAGTTTAAGCAAGGAAATTGACCGTGCATTAAGTACTTTAACAGAAAGAGAACGCGATGTGGTAAAATTATTTTTCGGAATAGGTTTAAATCATGGCTTAACACTCGAAGAGATCGGCGATAAATTTGATCTTACCCGCGAACGCGTTCGTCAGATCAAGGAAAAAGCTATTCGCCGCTTGCGCCACAGCAGCCGCAGCAAATTGTTACAACAATATTTAGGTTAAAATAAACCATATAAAATTTAAACCTTCTTCAGAAATGTAGAGGGTTTTTTGTTTTTATACGATTTTTTTTATTCTCAATCACTTCGCCGTTTTAATTATTTAAACTGTCTTGCGATGACCAGCCAGTCCGTCATTCAGAGCGAGTGAGTGTGAAATACATACGAGCGAAAGAATCTGATCCAGAAAGAGATTGCTTCGTCGTTCCTCCCCGCAAAGACGAACTTTGACATTAACATACATGAAATATTTTTGCGTGAATGGCAGTCAAGAGTTCGTTTCGACTACGCTCCACTCTTCGACTACGCTCAGTGTGATGCCTTACCGTCATTGCGAGCGATAGCGAAGCAATCTCTTTCTAATTGGCGATTACTTCATCGTTGCTCCCCGCAAAGACAAATTTTGACATTAACATACATAACATATTTTTGCATAAATGGCAGTCAAGGTTCGTTTCGACTACGCTCACGCCTGACAAGTCGGTGGATGAAGCTCCCGAGCAATATACTCCCATCAGAGTGACTTCAATTTTAAAACTTACGTTGCATCTCACGCTCGATATCTTTCTTTTTGATATCATCACGTTTATCAAATTCCTTTTTTCCTTTAGCCAGGGCTATTTCCAGCTTAGCGTATCCTTTTTCATTAATAAATAAACGAACAGGAATAATAGTGTGACCGGCGTCTTTCATTTTTTTCAAAAGCTTGTTAAGCTCCTGTTTATTCAATAATAATTTACGCTCCCTGGTAGGTTCATGCTGCGAAAAGGAAGCTTCGGTATATTCACTGATGTGCAGATTTTTTACATACAACTCATCATTTTTAAAATAACAAAAACTGTCCGATAAACCTGCTTTACCTTCACGAATGGATTTAATTTCCGTCCCTCTTAAAACCAGGCCTGCTACCAGTTTATCAAGGAACAGGTAGTCGAACTTCGCACGACGATTTTCAATATTAATAGTATTGCTTAACTTAGGCACACTCAAAATTACAATTAATAAT
>JAOQAF010000169.1 GCA_025963735.1 Bacteroidota bacterium | reverse complement strand
AATTAATAAGAAGAACATCGCCATATTTTATTTGTGAAGATGTATTAGATCTTTTAAAATATCCAACTAATTTTCCTGTGGTGATGATATAGCCGGAGTCCTTCTTTATTTGCAAAACTCTCAAATCGCATTTAATAAATTTTTCTTTTGTTACCGGAAGGTCGTGAACCACCACGAGCATCTTCTGAGGAGTTGCAGGAGCGACATAATGCCCGTAAAAAGAAGCTTCTTTGGTTATATCTGAAATATTAACCAGGTTAATGGCCAGACAAAAAAGAAAAACGTCTGTACATATTAAAAAAACTGTTTTGGTTAAGGAACTTTGTTGTTTAAATAGGTCTAAAACAAATGCGCTTAAAATAAACAAAAACAAGACAACCCATGAAACAGCCGGCAGATCAAATTGCAATGCCAGAAGTATTCCGCCAATAAACGGAATACAAATTCTAAAAAAAGGAATATTTTTAAACGCGCTCACCTGATCAAAAAAAATCCCGTTTAACTAAGCGTTAAACGGGATTTGAAGATAAGAAAGAATATTATTCAATAATTAATTTTTTGCTCATTTTAGCGCCATTAACGCTAAGGTTTACAAAATAAATACCGGCCGACAAAGTTTTGGTTTTATTCAAAGAAACACTTTGTTCTCCGGCACCATAATTAACTTCTGTTGAAGGCAGTACTTTTTTTCCTAATACATCAACTACATCTATTTTAATTGTAGCAGGATCGTTTAATTTAAACTTAACGACTGCTTCACCATTTGAAGGGTTAGGATACAAACCAAAATTAACACTTCTGGTAAGTTCATTTATTCCAACAGCATTGGTACTTGAAAAATTAATAGCATCCAGATAAATATTGTTACCTCCGCTACCTGAAGGGCTTTCCTGGAATGAGAAACGTATTAATACAGATGGCGAGTTTGCATAATTAAACCAGTTAGGATAATTGCTTAAGTTAACGTGCACCCATTGATTTAATGTTGGAACAAACGGCGTATTGGAAACTCCGCCTGATGGTGCGGCCAGATTACCGGCCGGAGGCGCAAAAAGTGATCCCCATGAGGCACCGCAATCTTTTGACGCTTCCACTTTAAACACATCATTATTTGTGCCGCTAAAACGTGCATAAGCATATTTAAACGTAAGGGTGTCGTTTGGATTATTTACCAGGTCTAACAAAGGCATATTCAAAATATCTACCTCTGAGGCAGGATCTGAAGCACCGATAATGTAATAGGAATTGCTTCCTGTATAAGAAGCACTATTAGTCTGAGCCCAGGTAACATCATTATTTGGATTAATAATTGACCAGCCTGAACTTAACGGCGCCTCAAAATCTTCAGAGAAAGGAGTGGCTACAGCTGTTCCCGGATTAATAACCAAAACAGTTTGTGTTTTAACGCTGCTTCCATTAGAATTCGAAGCGGTTAAATTAACGGTTTGCGTTCCGGCAGTGGCAAAAGTTGCAGTTGTAACAGACGCGGTAGGGTTGGCAAATGAAACACCATTGTTACCGGTCCAGGAATAAGAAGTAATAACACCATTATAAGAAAGATCTTTAAATTGTAAAGAGCTTCCCATACATACGGTGTAGGTATTTAAAGAAGAAATAAAATTGGCGATTGGCTTACAGGTTCCTGTAGAATTTACATCGGTAAAGGTTAAGTTACCTGCGGAAATTACATTACTTCTTCCGCTTGTTGCTGATTGAAGTGCATTACGCATAGCTGTTGTTTGACCCTGAGTAAAGTTTTTCGGACAAGAAGAATAATCCATAATGTTTTCTACATTCTGGTAATAGTTAGCGCTGTTGGTTGGATTTGGAGAAGTACAAATGTAATTTGTATTAGTTGAACTTGCAGGACAAGTACTGAAATTACCTTTTGTATCAGGGGTATCGCTAATACCGTCACCTCCTGAAGTTGATCCGCAAACCTGGCCGGGATTATTTGTATTTCCGAAAGTATGTGAAAGATTTAACCAATGCCCTGCTTCGTGAGACAGTGAACGGGCATTAAGTCCTGCAAGAAAATTATTATTATACACAATAGCATCGCGTAAATTTCCAGACCCAAATGTTCCCGGCTTATAGGTGTAACCTACAATTGTACCACCTCCTTGTACAGGAGTTTGAGGAATAATTTGTTTAACAATAATAAGATTGAGGTATTTTGTAGGATCCCAGGTAATACCGTTGTAATAGGAAGCACTTGCACCCGCGCTTGCCTGACTCCAGTCTGTACGGCTATCAAATAAATGTTCGATACCGCTTGTACAATTACCATTAGGATCTTTATGTGCAAGCATAAATTTAATATCCGAATTAACGTAAAGTGCTTTGAAAGGAGCGAAGATCGTATTGGTATCTGAACCTTTTCTTCCATAATCGCTGTTCATCTGGTTTAAAGCGGCAATACACTGTGCGTCAGTAATATTTTCTGAACCACCCTGATGAAGGACATGAAATACTACAGGTATTGTGAACTGAACGGCAGCTGTTTTACTGCTTGAAAGATTTTTCTCCGCTTCAAGATATCCTGTGTGAAGGTTCATCTGAGCTTCCGCGTAACTTTTTCTTGCTTCCGGATGGGCAGTAAAATATTCTTCCATCGCAGCGAAGGTATTACAGGGCTGAATGTTTTGATTTTGAGAAAATCCCATATAAGAACCCAAAAGGGCCAGACTCAGGGCGATGTTTGATAATTGTCTTTTCATTTTTATAGGTGTTTGTGTTTTTATTTTTTGTTTTTGTCAAGTTGATTCAGTGCCATCATCTGTTTCATGTTATTCTGCATGCCTTCAATGCTGCCATCAAGAAAAATAACATTTCCCTTTCCGTCCTGGGCAAAGTTTTTTACGGCTTCTGTCCACATACTAAATAGAATTAAAGAGGAATCAAGATTAGCGTCCTGCATTTCCTTTGCTGCTCCGGCCATACCCTTGGCTACTTCCTGGCGGAACAAGGCTATACCCTGCCCTTTCAACTGAGAAGCGTCTTTTTCGGCCTGGGCTGAAATTTTAATAAAATTACCTTCGGCTTCCGCAGCTTTGGTACGTGTTATCAATAAGGCCTGACCTTCATTTTCGGCGGCTGATTTTAAATTATTACTTGCAACTACTTTTGCCATGGAACGCATTACTTCCTCATCAAACGTAATATCGTTTAACTGAAGATCTATCAAATGATAGCCCCAGTGTTCAAGAGTTTGATCGAGTTGCTCTTTTACAGCCTCAACAATATCCCGTCGCAAAATAAGTACTTCAGATTGTTTTTTGGTGGCCACAAACGCCCGTACCGAACCTTCTACCGAACGAACTAGCGCCTGCATGAAATTACGTTCATCGATAAATTTAAACGCCACATTTTTTATTGTTTCTTCGTCACTGTTAATTACCGAATACAATAACATGGCCGTAAAATTAACATTGGCCTGATCAATGGTAACAGCCTGAAATCCTAACTCCGAACTCCGGTTCTGAACAGATATTTTTTTAAATACTTTTTCAATAAACGGAATTTTAAAATTTAATCCGGGTCTCAGAATACGGCTGAATTTTCCAAAAATTGTAGTAATAGCAATAGTGCCTTGCTGAACTGTTACAAAAGAAAGAAAGAGAGTAAGTAGTATTAAAACAATAAAAACAATAGCCAGGGGGTGAAGCATAATTTATATATTTGTTATAAAGATAGTAAATTAAGCAATTCTCTTCAAATCTAAACCTAACATTGGCAAAAAACATACATAACTGGTTTATTCTGGTAATTTATCTGGTTAGCTCCTCTACATTAAATGCTCAGGCTACGGAAGGTCAGCCTGTTACAGACTCAGTTCCTTCTTATCAGAAAACCTTTAATAAAGCGGTTGCCCTTATTGATTCTGCAAAATATAAAGAGGCTCTGCCCCTTCTGAAAAAAGTAATTAAGGAGAACAAACAATTTTATAAAGCGCACACAAAAATGGCGCTCATTTATTTAAAACAAAACGAAAATAAAGAAGTAGAGAAAGAGATTAAAAAGTCAGAAGGTATAATGAATTCAGATTTCGAGACGCAAAAAATTAAAGCGATAAATTATTTTGTGATGAATAAGTATAAAGAAAGCAAAGTAGCTATTGATACCGCAGTTGCAATTGCCAAAAACGAGAAACTTGATGACGCAGAACTTTTGTATTACCGGGCTCAGTTAATGTTTAAAGGGAAAAGTTATAAAACCGCGCTGGAAACCTGCGAGGGCGCGCTGGAGCTTAACCCGAAATACATCGACGTTTATTTATTAAAGGCCGAAATTCGTTTTGCCGCAAAAGAATATAATTATGCTCTTAAAGAATTAAACGAAGCCATAAAATTAATGCCGGCCGAAAAACCTGAATATAAAGCCTATAAATTAAGAGCACAGTGTAAATTTGAAATGAAAGATTTTAAAGGCGCTGTTTCCGACTGGAACATTTACATTGATGCCTTACCAGGCGAAGAAGATGCCTTAATATCACGGGCCGCGGCACTTATAAACATAAACGATAACAGCAAGGCTATTGCCGACCTTGATGAGGCAATTAAAATAAACAAAAAAAACCCGATAAGTTATTGTTACCGAGGTGTAGCCAAAGGCGGAAATAAAAGTTATACGGAAGGTTTGAAAGATCTTGACGAGGCAATAAAATTAAAATTTGATTATGGAGCAGCATATGTAAATAGAGCGGCAATTAAAATGGCCCTTAAACAAAAAGAAGAAGCGTGTAAAGATTTACAAAAGGCCGAAAGTTTGGGTGATAGTATGGCGATAAAATTAATAGAGCAATATTGCAAAAAGCCCAATTGATGTATGGTTGCAGAAATCCGGAGCTAAGATCAGTTTAGTTTTGCGGGAACCACCATGTCAAATTTTGGAATGGTAACATTAAATTCTTCTTCATCTAAAAGACGCACCATTTTATAATGGCCGTTCATAAAACCAATTTCAGTAATTAAATTACAGCCGCTGTTATATTCAAATTTTTCCCCCGGCTCAATAACCGGTGTTTCTCCAACAACTCCTTCGCCATCAACCGAACGTTTTTCGCCATTACTGTCAAAAATATCCCAATGGCGTTGTAAAAGCTGCACTGCTGTATCACCTTTATTTTCGATGGTTACAAAATAAACAAAGAAATAATGGTTTTCACGGGGAACGCTTTGCTGCGGCCAATATTTAACATCAACAGATATTTCAATATTATATGTGGTTGTTTTTACCATTGGTGCAATATTAAAACCTTTTTTTGAATGTTACTTTTAAATCTCTCAACCCCTTAAAAAAATATAATTCAAAAAAAAAGCCCGGTATAATTACCGCTATTTTGTTTGATAAATGGGGAAAAAATTCTCAGATCAACTTTCCCTGTGTATTGCAGTTGTAATTGCAGTTAGATTATTAGTTAATTGTTAAACCATTTAAAATTCTAAATTTGAACAACTTAATTTAATATCTGAGCATTTATGAAAACAACATTAATTACACTTTTTTTTCTAACATGTCTTTCTTCCACTGCCTACACCTGGAAGGTAGGAGCCTCTCAAACATATACAACTCCCGGAAATATTGTCAATCTGGTGCAGGATAACGATACCGTAAAAATCGACGGTGGCATTTATTTGAATGATCCGGTAACGTGGACGAAGAAAAAACTTGTTTTTATTGGTCTGGGAACCGGAAATAACAGAAGTATCATGCAATGGAATGGTGGCGATATTGGTAATGGAAAAGGACTATGGGTTTTTAGCAACGCTGCAACAACCGGAAGCATCACTATTGATAATATTGTTTTTGACGGAGCCCGTATTTCGGATGCCAATGGCGGAAATGGCGCGGGAATCCGGTATCAGGCCCAAAATTTAACCATACGTAATTGTTTGTTTAATGCCTGTCAGAATGGGATCTTGGAAGGAGGAAGTTATACGGGCTCTGTTATTTCGATTCTTAATAGCGAGTTTAATAATAACGGCTACGAAGTTATTGGAAACGCCAATTCAGGCTATGAACACAGTATTTACATCAGTGCGCAAACAGATAGTCTGTTGGTTCGTAATTGTTATTTTCATGATCCCCGCGGAGAAGGAAACATCATTAAAACCCGTGCACAAAAAAGTTATATACTTTATAATTTAATTGACGAAGCAAACGGCCAGGGAAGCTGGGAGATAAACATTGCGCAAGGCGGATTAAATGTGATAATTGGCAATGTAATAATTCAGGGCGCAAACAGTATTAATCATGGGGTTGTTAGTTATGATGCCGCCACAAATCCTATTGAGAACTTCTACTTCATAAATAATACAGTAATTAATAAATACCCGGGTAACTTTACCTACTTTAATGTGTCTCCAACAAGTGGTATTAATAATTACAAAGTGTACAATAATATTTTTACAAAAGTTTCTGGTTCAAGCATGAGCAGCTTTATTTCAGGAACGCTGGGAACTGCCCTCGATACTATGGCCAACCGGATATTACCAAATTATACAAGTGTTGGGTTTGTTAATGCCTCGGCTGATAATTATCATTTAACCTCATCGGCTGCCTCGTTTATAAACAATTCAGTAAATGCCGGAGTGGCTTCCACTGGTTATAACCTAAACCCAATGTTCGAATATGTCGCCTCTACTTCGCCGCTGGCAGCGCGCATAATGAGCGGATCGGCCACTGATATTGGCGCTTATGAGTTTTCAGTTCCAACTTCCGTGTCAGAAATCGCAGATCTTATCTCAATTGTTTGTTACCCAAACCCCGCCACAGATGCCTTTACGGTGGATCTTGCAAATTCTATCCATAATGCCGAACTTTTTATTTTTAATCTGGAAGGCAAAGAAGTAAAAAAAATATTATTGAAAGAAGTAAAGACCATCGTAAACCCCGGCTCCGATTTAAAAAAGGGAATGTACTATTATAAGGCATTTAGTAATGGAACAATTATCGGTGGCGGCAAATTAATTTTGCGTTAAACTTTTGTCTTATAAGACAATTCACACGGTTTTTTTACGGAATCATGTTAAAAATTCGGTGTATTTTATTAAATTTACTCTAAATAATAAACCCAAACCTATGAAAAAAATCTACTTATTTTTATTAATGTCATCCGCATTCGGTGCAAGTGCTCAATACACGTTAACATCTGCGAGCAATCCTGTAATAGGAGATATCGAAAAAACCTGGGCTCTTGACACTGCCAACCTTTCACTTGGCTCACCGGGTACAGCGCAAATCTGGAATTACACAAACATTACCATTTCTCCTTCTACCTCTGTTACAGCAAACAGTTATGTTTCTCCTACAGCAGCACCAAACGCAGCATCTTTCCCTGCAGGTGTTAACATTGCCACCACAACCGACGGGGCCTCATATAACATGTTTGGTTACACTTCTTCTGATATAACGTTTTATGGAATTGACGATCCAAACTTTATTGCCGTTTTTCAAAATCCTGAAAAATATATCACGTTTCCTTTTTCTTACGGGATGATCAGCACTGATACTTATTCTGCTTCATTTACATATTCAGCCATTCCTATCACCATCAATGGCACTGTTACTGTTACAGCCGACGGTTGGGGTACCTTAAACACACCGGGTAATAGTTATGCGAACACACTCAGGCTTAAAATTCAGGATAAATCTATTCAAACCACCGGCGCCTTTGGAACAACTACAAATACTTCTGTAGGTTATTCTTATTTTAACGGAGCCAGTAAATTTGAACTTTTAAGTGTTCAGACACAGACAAGCACAAGTTCAACCAGCACAGTTGTTACAAAAACAAAATCAGGTAAAGTAAATAACATAGTATTGGCAGGAATTAAGAAGTACGATAATACTACTGGCTTTAGCTTATATCCAAACCCTGCAGTAAACAAAGAAGTTTCTTTGCACTTTAATTTGACTTCAACAGAAACTTATTCGGTAACAGTTTTTAATGTACTTGGGCAACAAGTCTTAACTCAAAATTTAGGCGAGAAAGCTCCGGGAAGCTACAACGAAACAGTTAAACTGAATGATCTGTCGGGCGGAGTATATTACATTCACCTAAAAGGAAAAAAGCAGGAAGGTGTACAAAAACTAATAATCGAGTAATAGAATACTTTTAAAATAAAAAATTATGGCTGCTTTTAAAGCGGCCATTTTTTTTTATTGAAGTTCCTAAATGAAAGTATGCCGCATGACAAAAATACTGAAATGCTTTGGCATCAAGTTCTCCTGGCCACCATCAACAATGATTTAAAATGTTGGCTCCGGCATTTACATCCCACAAAAAAACCTGCAATAATTACAGGCTTTTGATCAATAATGGGGGAAAAAATTCTCAATCAGATTGTAGGAATCCTACTTCAAATAACACATCTTTTGATAGTTTAGGTTGTTGGTAAAACCATGTTTGACCCCGTTTATAGTGGCACTGAATACATTTGCCAAACCAACATTGATATTAAAGGGTTGGTTAACCGGAAAATTAACCAGTTCTGAGGGGGTAAAATTAACGGTGCCGTTTGAACCAAAAATATATTTAAATACAGATGTTGAACCCGAATAAAGATAAACATTAACACTATTCTGATTATTTGTTACTCCGCTGATTGTAATAGATATTCCATTAGCCTTCACGCACGTATCAGGCAAAGAACTACCACCCGTATATTTTGGATAGTTAGGTATAAAACTCTTACTGAACGCCATTACTGTTCCTGAACCGGTAGCACTCCATGTTAAATTACCTGTGATATTAATCCCACTTCCTGAACCTGAATAATAATAGTTACTTGTTGCGTTAAAAGGCAATGTTATTCCATTAAGCGTTACCGAACCCCCATAAATGGTTGTTGGCGCTACCGATGATGGCGCGGTAGCATAAAAAGATGCGAAAGCCACACTGTCTTTAGTTACTGTTCCATTATAATCAAAATAGTTATACGTGCTTTGAAAATCGCAGAGGTCCCCACCATTGGAAGCACTTAACCCGGCAGGTATGCTAACCGAGCCGCCTGTTGTTGTGGCAGAGGAAGAGCTGTTAACAGTTTGTGTTGCTGCATCTTTTTTCTTACAGGAAAAAATAATTAAAAGAATAACTATTAATACGTAACTGTATTTTATCATAGAGATGAATTTATTCTAAAGCTAAACATTTTTTGTTTTTCTTTACTCATTCATACAGCATATGAAACGGCCTGAAAAAACTCCGCATAAAAAAACCCGCCTTATAAAAGCGGGTTTTAATTATATAATAGTTTTTAAATTACTCAGCTACAACCTCAAAGGTAACAGTAGCGGCAATTTCTTTAAACAAACGCACTTTTGCTTTATAAGAACCTAAAGCTTTAATGCTGTCGCCTTCAATTTCAATGTTCTTACGCTCAATGTTGTATCCTGCTTTTTGTAAAGCTTCGGCAACCTGAATGGTTGTAACAGATCCAAAGATCTTACCATTCTCGCCTGCTTTAGCTCCTACCTGAATAGAAACACTTGAAAGTTTTTCAGCGTTAGCTGTAGCTTCTTTGCGCGATTTTTCTTCTTTAAAGGAAGTTTGCTTTAATACTTCAGCATGCATTTTTTTAGCGCTGCTGGTAGCTAATACAGCTAAACCCTGAGGTAATAAAAAATTACGACCATAACCGTTACGTACAGTTACCATATCATTTTTGTAACCTAAACCTTTAACATCTTGTTTTAAAATAATTTCCATGTTGATTTTCCTCCTTTAAATTATTTCATTAAATCAGCTACATAAGGCATTAACGATAAGTGACGTGCACGCTTTACAGCCTGAGCCACTTTACGCTGGAATTTTAAAGAAGTTCCGGTTAAACGACGAGGTAACAATTTACCTTGTTCGTTAATGAATTTCAACAAAAAATCAGGATCCTTATAATCAATGTATTTGATACCGCTTTTTTTGAAGCGGCAGTATTTTTTCTTTTTTGCCTCTACTGTTGGAGGGTTTAGATATCTAATGTCGTTGGGTGATGCCATCTTTTAAACGATTAATTTGTTAAACAACTACGCGCTAGCGCCTTCTTTCTTTTTGGTTTTTCCTTCAGCTACTCTTCCTTTACGCTTATCAGCATAAGCAACAGCGTGCTTGTCTAATGATACAGTAAGGAAACGTAAAATACGCTCATCACGCTTATAAGTTACTTCTAACTTATTAATGATTGCCTCACCTTCACCAGCAAATTCGAATAAGTGGTAAAAACCGGTTGTTTTCTTTTGAATTGGATAGGCTAGTTTCTTTAGCCCCCAAAATTCTTCGTTAACTATTTTACCGCCTAAGTCGGTAATAGTTTTTTTAATTTTCTTCGCGGCCTCCTTTGCCTGATCATCAGACAAAACGGGAGTTAAAATGAAGACCGTCTCATAACGTTTTTCCATTGTTTAATTTTAATTGGGGTGCAAATGTAGTGAAATATTCGAAAAAACACAAGGAAATGCGTTTTTTTTCAGAAAAATATCAGGCCTGTTTTTAGAGCAGGAAGCCCTTAGGAAAGATTCGGCCCTCCTACTTAAATGTGCTTTTTAGTTTCGTGGTCAAAAGCGCTCTCACTTATTGAAAAACCATCCCTGAAACAGGCTACCCCACCCCAGCTGAATAATTTTTTCTGGTAAACCCAGGCCATCTCATCACGCACAACAACGCGCTGTATTATCACCACGTCCCTGCCGGGAATAATTTCTTCTGTAATTCCGGGTTTGTATTTTGCCAAAAGTGCCACTATCCGTTCGCTTTTATTGGTTTTAACCATCGTGGCGTCAGTAACCGGCGGCTTTTCCTTTTTAATCTCGTTTAGTTGCGAAGTCTGACTTACCAAAGATTTTTCCGGCTCCTTGCTTACCACATCAGCGGTAGAGGCCTGCATTTTTTTAAGAGTTTCGGCATCTGCTTCCAGCCTTTCCTTTTTCATAGCATCCACTTTGGCCAGCTCGGCGTTCCGCTTATCACGCTCAGATTTTTGTAAAGCCAGCGCCATTGCCTTTTTTTCCTGTTGCTTCAACTCTTCAATCTGCGCCAGCATATATTTTAAATAAGCCTTGTCATATTCAAAATTGTCCTTTTTTGAACTGAAATAATATTTATTCATTGGCTGATTAAAAATGGTATAATCCACTCCATCCTGGTACTTTAACAGTTCCATGTCAGCAACAATAACCGGAAATTTTCGTTGTGCGCTCTCGTGAGGAATTCCTACGGTGCTTACTGTATACATTTTTTTTACGAATTCTTTTTTGGTAACCGTAACAATGTATTCTGATCCCAGTGGCAGATAAAGATTATATCCACCGTCAATATCCGTTAAAAATGAAGTAAAGGGTTTTCCGTCGCGCGTAACACTTACCAGTGCACCCTGAACAGTTCTGTTTTCAAATAAAATAGTGCCCTCCACGTCCAGAGATGAGTTTTGAGACCGGGCTATTCCTGCTCCTATCACCAACACTAATATAGCTAATCTTAATTTTTTCATCATCCTCTCTGTATTAGTGCAAAAATAGCAGATTTTGCATGTGGTTCTATCACATAAATACAAAAAATACACCAATGAATGTTAATTCGCCTCCGTAACTTCAAAAAGCGCTTTTTATTTTAATTCAGGCAGATTTTTAACATCAATTAATTAATTATCTTTATTTTTTTATCCCATGAGTCCATCTTTTAACAAATTTCTTCTTGTATTCTCTTTTCTAACCATCGGTACTTGCGAACTTTTTTCTCAAAATGAGTATATCGATTACCGTTCTGCTACCAACCCACTTTACTGGAAAAACAGAAAACCCTTTGAAGGTTATTGGCAACAGGATGTTCATTATAATATTAAAGCAACAATTAACGACAGCTCCGATATTGTAACAGGTAATGAAGAACTGATATACTGGAACAATTCTCCATACGATATTTCACACGTTTATTTTCATTTATACTCCAACGCGCAAAACAAACATTCATACCTGGCCGATCTTTATAAAAACAACAGTTACAATTTAAAATTCGGCAAATACCGCGAAAAAGATCTGGGCACAGAGGTTTCAAAAATAAGCGCTAATGGACAAGATCTTAAAACCGAACTCGACAATACCATTCTTAAGGTGTATCTGCCTAAACCAGTAAAATCAGGCGAATCAATTACCTTTAACATTGATTTTAAAACCTATTTCGATAAAGAAGCCATCCGAAACCGGATGAAATCATTTAACGCATTTGGCAACAAGCATTATAACCTTATTCACTGGTACCCGCGCATTTCGGTTATTGACCGTAAGTTCGCCTGGAATACCGATCAGCACATGGATCATGAATTGTATGGCGATTTTGGTTCCTACAATGTTGAAGTTACTTTACCTGCTTATTATGTGGCCGATGGTACAGGTATTCTTACCAACGAACAGGAAGTGTTACCGGATTCTCTTCGAAAAAAACTCGACATCAGTAATTTTTTAAACAAACCTTTTAATTCTCCTCCATCTGTTATCACTCCAAAAAGCGCAGCAACAAAAACCTGGAAGTTCAGCGCCATTAACGTTCACGATTTTGCTTTTACTGCCGACCCTACATACCGCATTGGCGAAAGCAACTGGAACGGAGTGCGCTGCATCGCTCTTGTACAGGAGCCTCACGCCGCGGGATGGTACAACGCTTCGTCTTACATAACCAAAGTGCTGGAAGTAAACGCATACAATATTGGTCCTTACCATTATCCTAAAATGATTGTGGCCGATGCCGAAGAAGGTACCGAAACCCCTATGCTGGCTCTTTGCGGAGGTTTTGATCCCAATTACCGCTCATTACTTATACATGAAATGACACATAACTGGTTTATGGGAATGGTAGGCAGTAACGAAACTTACCGCGCTTTTATGGATGAAGGTTTTACGCAGTTTTATACAGCCGATACCTATCAGTTTATTGATGGAGCGATTGAGCTGGAACCGCCTTCGCGGAGTAAATACGTTCAGCGGTTTACCGACAGTAAACGCGTGCTTGATAATGAAATTTACAACAGTTACTACAATAACATAGTGGTAAAAAAAGAAGAAGTTACGCTTAACACGCACAGCGACGACTTTAACGGAGGCATAAGAATGGGCGGAGGTTACAGCGAAGTATATACAAAAACCGCGGCCATGCTTAAAAATCTGGAATATGTTCTGGGGCGTGCCCTGTTTGATAAAGCCATGCAGCATTATTTTAATCAATGGAAATTCTGCCATCCTTATCCTGAAGATTTCAGGGCCTCTATTATTATGTATACAGGTATAGATCTCAACTGGTTTTTTGATCAGTGGCTCGAAACAAACAAAACCATCGATTATTCAATAGGTAAAATAAAACGCAAGAAAAACGATGTATATGAAATTACCTTCAAGAGAAAAGGCAGCATGCAAATGCCAATTGATTTTGTGGTTATTGATAAAAATGATTCAGCACGTCATTATTATATTCCCAATACCTGGTTCGAAAAACCAACACGGGCCAACACTTTGCCACGATGGATTGGTTGGGGACCAAAATTAAAACCTTCTTACACCGCTACTCTTAACATAGGCACTAAAATAAAAAATGTAATCATCGATCCTTCCTTCCGCCTGGCGGATGTGGACATGACCAACAACATCAAATACCGGAAGCTGGACATTAAATTTGACTCTAAAGTTTACAATCCGCCCAACTGGAAACAATACGAAGTGCGCCTGAGGCCCGATGTTTGGTATAACGGTTACGATGGTGTAAAGTTTGGCTTTGCGGCAAGCGGCGATTACCTGAACACCAAACACGTATTTAATTTAGGCGTATGGCTCAGCAGCGGGTTAGGACAAGCTTATGTTGACAGTTCGAGCAACAAAAATCTGGTTCCCGCGGTGGCCGACAGCACATTCAGAATTAACGGGTTTAATAAAATTTCATTTGCTTTCAATTATAAAACCTCGCTGCATAAATTCATAAAAAAATCGAGCGTTAATTTATCATTAAAATCGCTCGATGGACTGGATGCCGGTGTTATAGGTTTTGAAAAGAAAAGTAATAACGAACGCACACGCCTGTACACCTTTTTAAAAGCCATGCTTCGCGATATGCCGCAGGATATGGTGTACCTTATTAACAGCGGCGAATGGGGTTACCGGAAACTGAACAGCGCCTTGCATGTGGGCATGGAGCACACTTATAAATACAAGCGCGGCATAGGTAATGTACTCATGGACGTGCGTACCGCGGCCTTTACCAATGATTATGATTTTTCGGCCGGAAGCATGACGGCTATAAATAAAACAGACCTCGGCAAAATAAACTTTAACACGCGGGTGTTCGCGCAAATAGGATTTGGATCGCGCTTACCTTCAGAGTCGATGCTGTTTGTAGCAGGCGCCAATAATGAAGATCTGATGGATAACAAATACACAAGGTCGATGGGCATTGTACCACCTTCATGGGGAGGCTTTGGCAGCACCACCAATCATTTTACAGCAGGCGGAGGATTAGGATTAAGGGGTTACTCCGGATACATTTTACCTGAAAAAAATGCCGATGGAACTTACTCTTATAATTACAAAGGAAGTACGGGCGCCTCTGTTAATGCCGAGCTTGAATTCGGAGAATTGTTTAGTTTTATAAATCCTAAATTTTTAAAGAACAGCATAAAAATACAGCCTTATATTTTTGGCGATGCCGGAACCATTAACACCAACAAACCCGGAACGGCAAACGTGATGAGTGATTTAATGACCGATGCGGGTGTGGGCTCAACATTTAGTATTGTAAGATGGGGACAACTCACCAACATTAAACCCTTAACTATACGGGTAGACTTTCCCTTCTTTATTAACCGTTTACCTTATGCCGAAAAAGATTATTTTCAGTTCAGGTGGATGATTGGCGTGAATAAAGCGTTTTAGTTAGCAATGCGGTGAACTAAAGATACCTATTGCAGCGTTTAAAAAACCCGCTTTACTGTTTGGCACATCGCTTGGGCCAACACCCAAATGCAACTCTCCCCAGGCAATGGCAGAGTTACTACATCCAAATGAAATAACGGACTGTTGTTGTTAAACCGGCGCCAATGTAACCGATATTATCACCATTAGGAAAGGCAACAAGGTTTAAGTTGTTATTACCATTAATCATTGCCCGTTGAGTATTAACAGTGCGGAAGTTTAGAGGTAAATTATTAGTCCACCCTAAAAATTGCGTACCAGTACCTGCGTTACTAGCTATTGTTGCTTGGCTAAAAAACTTATTTGACACAGCAAGTATTGCTATCAATGCTAAATGTTTTCCTTTCAGAATTTACTAATTTTTAATTACTCTTTTTATAATTATTTGGTTATTTGGTAATTCTAACTTTAAAAAATATAATCCTTCCGATAAATCTTCGACGTTAAGTTCTTTTACGTTCTCATTTATAATCATCAGCCTTCCAATATTATCAAATAAACAAAGTTTTAAAACAGGAATTTTGGTCCCTATTTTTATTTTATCTATGGTAGGGTTAGGATATATATTTATTTGATTTTCCCAATCTATTTCTTCCAGACCTGTTGATAATCCAAAAAGTGAATCTGTAGAAATTCTTACATCATCAATATAATAATAACTATCAGAAGCAGTCGGATTTAGAATAGTTTTACTAGTATTAATATCATCAAAAAAATTTCCAATATTTAAATATTTATAATTAGAGTCGGCGTTAATAATCCCGCTTATTTTAGTCCAGTTTAATGTGTCAGTTACGATTGTTGAAGCATATATATGAGCATAATTATTAATTGGCGAAAGATTTACCAAGTCATATTTTTTGGTCGAGAGTAAAATCCCTAAATTATTAACACCACAAAACTTAAAATTATTATCTTCCCCAAGACTCACTTTAAAAGATACAAAATATTTAATTCCAATGGTCATAGATGTGGAAAGAGCGGCTGAAATAATCTCTCGATAAAAACTACTTTTATTATATGCAATAAAGCCACAATAAGAATTTCCATCAAAAGCAGATTGAGAACCAATAATATTGTTAGGAACACCACAAATAGTTGTAGTAGAACAAGTATTAAAAAAATCAGGAGAGTTATTTGAAGAATACCATTCTGTTACTCTTGCAACTTCATCGTCACCATTCGAGGAAAGAGTATTAGGGCAAGAAGTATAACTCTCAAAACTCGGGTTAGGCACCAAATTAACCTGAGCTTTGCTTAAGCTTACAAGTAAAAAAAAGAGTATTACATATTTAAAGGGGGAATTTATAATAAATCAAATTTATACTAAATAAGTTAAGAAGGAAACGTTTATTATAATTAGGAATGGTAATTATAAACTATATTTAATTCAATTTTAGAATTGAATACTTTCGGACTCGTTACCTGTAGTGGTTTGCAGCAATCTGCGCAGCAAGAACTCAAAAAAATGATGAGAAAGAATAAGTATTAGAAAGTGCTGTCATTCTGAACTTGTTTCAGAATCTGCTTTCAGAAAAATGAGTAGTACTCTGATGCTGAAACCTGTACTGAACTCTTTTCAGTATAAATTCAGCATAACCGTGTTGACTTTTAAGAAAGCCCCTTTGTATAATTAAATGAGATTACACGGCTATAAAAGCATCAATCACACAGGTATAAAAGTAATCAAAACTTAAACCTTATTACCTCCAACCGCCACCAAGGGCCCGGTAAATATTAACCCGGGCATTCAACTGTTCTTTTTTGGTTTCAATGAGTTCAAACCGTGCTTCAAGTGCGTCACGCTGCGTTAGTAACACCTCCATATAATCTGCCCGGGCCGATTTAAAAAGTCCGGTCGAAATATCAATAGATTGGTTTAAGGCCTGCACCTGCTTTGTTTTTAATTCGTAACTTTTTTTAAGATTGCTCATATTTGAAAGCTGATTAACCACTTCAATGTGTGCTCTTAAAATAGTGCGCTCATAATTATAAACGGCTTGTATCTGTCTTGAATTGGCTGAGTAATATTCTGCCTTAATAGCATTTCTGTTAATGAGTGGCGCTACCAGCTGGCCCGCTATTGAATAAATGAGAGAGGTTGGTGTTTGAATCAGGTACTGAGGATTAAAAGCCCTGTAACCCACGCCTCCGGTAATCATTAAGGTAGGGTAAAAATTAGCCTTCGCGGCTTTAACATCCAGTTTAGCTGCAACCAGTTGTTGTTCGGCCTGTTTAATGTCGGGCCTGTTCTCTAAAAGTTGCGATGGAATACCGGAATGTATTGTATCAAAATTTAAAGCTAAAAATGTTTGAGAGTCACGTTTTACCGGTTGCGGAAATCTTCCTGTCAAAAAATTAATTTTGTTTTCGGTTTCGGTAATTTGCTGCATGATATAAAACTGGCGGCTTTGATTTTTCAAAACCTCAGCTTCAAACTTGCGAACAGCCAGCTCTGTAACCTTGGCGGCTTCTTTTTCGAGCTTTACTATTTCCAAAGCGTTTTGCTGAATCTGAATATTCTTTTTCAAAATTTCAAGCTGATTATCAAGCGCCATTAATTCGTAATACGAATTGGCTATCTCTGAAATGAGATTGGTAACCATAAAGTTTTTTCCCTGCACGGATGATAAATACCTGAACATGGCGGCTTTTCTTGAATTGCGAAGCTTGCGCCATATATCCACCTCCCATGAAACAGTTGCACCTACAATTAAATCGGGAAGTGGTTCAGGAAACGGTTTACCCGGAAGTATATCGGTAGTTGCATCATTGGCTCCCTGGCTGGTATAGCGGCCCACCTTTTCAACACCCGCGCCCACACCAATTCCTAAAACCGGCAGGTAAGCCCCCTTGCGGGCCCTTACGTCGTTTCGTGACATATTAATTTCCTGCAATACAATGTTAAGTTCCTGGCTGTTTCTTAATGCGGTATCAATTAACGCGGTAAGGTTTGCATCGGTAAAAAAATCCTGCCATTTTAACCTGGCTGTGTTTGTACTATCCTGCGAACCGTTATATGTTTGCGGTACGGTTTTATTTTCTGTTTTTCGTCCGAAGTTAGGCAGTTTGCAACCGGCGTAAATAAGTGAAAGCCCTACAACCAACAAGTAATTGAATATTTTTTTATTAGTCATTGTCTTCATTCTCTTTAGATTGTGGAAAATCGTCCATTTTATGTACCAGTTCTTCTGTTAACGAACTGGCCTCTTCATTTTTGATCATCTTACGGCCTTCAGCCAGACTGCCGAAAATATAATATAAACCCGGTACAATGATAACCCCGAAAATTGTTCCGAATAACATACCACCCAATGACGAAGAACCAATGGTGCGGTTTCCTAAGGCTCCGGCTCCGTGGGCTGATACGAGAGGAATTAAACCGGCAATAAACGCGAACGATGTCATTAAAATTGGCCTGAACCTTACCTTAGCGCCTTCGATGGCCGCTTCAAGAACAGTGGCTCCCTGCCTTTGTTTTTGAACGGCAAATTCTACAATTAACACGGCATTTTTACCGAGCAGGCCCACAAGCATTACCAATCCTACCTGGGCGTATATATCGTTGGATAGTCCCATGCCTTTAATTAACAGGAACGACCCGAATATTCCGGCAGGTAATGAGAAAACTACTGCCAGCGGAATAATAAAACTTTCGTACTGCGCGGCAAGCACAAAATAAACGAAAACCAAAACGATGATGAAAATATATATGGCTTCATTACCGCGTCTTGTTTCATCATAAGAAAGTGCTGCCCAATCAATATCAAATCCATGAGGTAAGGTTTTAGCGGCAACTTCCTGCACCGCTTTAATTGCTTCACCACTGCTATAACCCTTTGCAGGCGCACCCCTGATACCCGCGGTGTTGTACATGTTGTAACGGTTAATTTCATTGGCACCCTGTTTCTTTTTAATTCGCATAAAAGCAGAGAAGGGAACCATTTCATCGTGTTTATTTTTAACATACAGATTCATGATGTCGGTTGGTAGTCGCCTGAATTCAGGCGCCGCCTGTACAAACACTTTAAAGAAACGCTGGTATTTTATAAAACCCAGCTCATAGGTGCTTCCCACAAAAATCGAAAGCGTGTTCATGGCATTGCCAATAGAAACGCCTTTTTGCATGGCAAGTTCATTATCTATTTCAATTTCGTATTGCGGATAGTTGGCGCTGAAAAAAGTAAATAAACCACTTAACTCTTTGCGTTTACCAAGGTCGCGCATAAAATCATTCTTCACTTTTTCAAGCAGGTTATAATCTCCGCCATTTGTTTTATCAAGTAACTGAAGAGCAAAACCACCGGCTGCTCCAAAACCCGGTACCGCAGGCGGATCAAAGAACTCGATAGTGGCGCCAGGAATTTCTTTCGATTTTTCTTCAAGCTCATAAATAATTTCGCTTACCGTGTGCTTGCGTTTTGACCAGGGTTTGAGGTTAATTAAACAGGTACCCGCGTTAGATCCCCTTCCTTCGGTTAACACTTCATAACCGGCAATTGATGAAACAGATTGCACGCCTTCTACTTTCTGAATGATCTCTACCAGTTTATTCGATAAATCATTCGTTCGCTCAAGAGTTGAACCCGGAGGGGTTTGAATGATAGCGTAAAGCATACCCTGATCTTCACTTGGAATAAAACCGGACGGAAGATTATTACTGATAACGAAAATGCCAATTGCAAATACAGCGAATAAACCAAATGTTACCAGTTTTCGGTGCGCGATCTTTTTTAATAACCATACATATTTGTCGGTTAACTTTTCAAAACCAACGTTAAAACTATCGAGAAAACGGTTCAGCCATGTTCTTTTCCGTGGTTTGCCGTGCGTGTTCTTTAAAATCATGGCACATAGAACAGGTGTAACGGTAAGGGCCACAATACCCGACAATACGATAGATGAGGCCATTGTAATAGAGAACTGTCTGTAAAACGTTCCAACCGGTCCCGACATAAATGACACCGGAACAAATACTGATACCATGAGCAGTGTGATGGCGATAACGGCTCCGCTGATCTCACCGATAACTTTGCGAACCGCATTGTAAGGCGAGAGATGTTCTTCATGCATTTTCGCATGTACTGCCTCGACGACGACAATGGCATCATCCACCACAATACCTATTGCCAGTACAAGTGCAAATAAGGTGATCATGTTTATTGTTAAGCCAAATATCTGAATAAAAATAAAGGCGCCCACTAGCGATATAGGCACGGCAAGAGTTGGAATAAGTGTAGAACGCCAATCGCCAAGAAAAATAAAAACAACCAAAGCCACTAAAATAAATGCATCCCTTAGAGTATCAATTACGTTTTCAATGGAAGCGTCCAGAAAATTTGAAACGTCGTAACTGATTTCATAATCCATTCCCGGAGGAAAAGTTTTTTTAAGTTCATCGAGTTTTTCTTTTACTTTTTCAATAACGGCGCTGGCATTACTGCCATAGGTTTGCTTAATAACCATGGCCGCTGAAGGATGTCCGTTCATGCTTGAATAAATATCGTAATACTCACTACCTAACACCACAGTGGCGATATCTTTCAAACGTAGAATTTCTCCGTTTGGATTTGCTTTAATAATAACGTTCTCGTATTGCGTAGGATCACTGAACCTGTCAGAATACGCAAGAACATATTCAAGTGCTTCCGCCTGTTTACTGTCGCCCCGACCTATCCTGCCCGGCTTTCCAATTATACTTTGATCGCCAAGAGCTTCCATCACTTCATCAGGAGAAATTTTATAGGCGCGCATACGATCAGGATTTAACCATACGCGCATGGCATACTGGCGGCTTCCAAGGATCCTTACCTGTCCTATTCCGTTAATACGCTGCAATTCGGGCACCATGTTAACACCGGCATAATTAAACAGGAATTTCATGTTCGCGTTTTTATCCTTGCTGTAAAGATTAACGTACATGAGCATGCTGGGAATTACCGGGGTTATTACAACACCTTCCCGCTGCACCAGAATAGGCAGCCTGTTGGTAACCTGTTGCACACGGTTAGAGACCTGAACAAGCGCCTGATTAATATCGGTACCGGGATCAAAAACAACCTGAATATTGGCTTCTCCGGCACTGGTTGCATCGGAAGTCATGTAACGCATGCCCCATGCCCCATTGATGGATTGTTCGAGAGGAATGATAACTGATTCGGCAAGTGACTTAGCGCTTGCGCCCGGATACGAAGCACTTACCATTACTACCGGAGGAGCAACCTCGGGGAATTGCGATGTGGGCAGCGTTTTAATTGCAAGCATTCCCATGAAGAGAATAACAAGCGATATTACGATGGCAAGTACCGGCCTTTGTATGAATTTATTGAACATTTTCTTTTATTTAAAACTTAAATTATTCTACGTATACCTTTAATTTAGAGATCACTTGTTTAGGATCTTCATATATATAACCAATCTTATCGCCATCGCGCACTTTTCGTATCCCTTCAAGAATAATTCTTTCAGTTTCTTTCACGCCGTCTTTAATCACATAAATATCCGGCAATTCCGAAGCAATATTAATTTCCCTTTGTCTTACAACACTATCCTTGCCTACAACAAAAACATACTTTTTTTCAAGAATTTCGAAAGTGGCTTTTTGAGGAATGATGATTGCGTTTTTAAGTGGTAAGGTCATTTGAATATTACCGGTTTCACCATGTCTTAAAAGCCCTTCGGGATTCGGGAAAGTAGCCCTGAAAGCGATGTTACCGGTTTCATTATTAAAATCCGCTTCAATGGTTTTAACAACACCGGTGTGACTGAACATTTCATTATTAGCCATAAGCAAACTTACTTTTTCAAGGTTTTCGGTGTTTGCATGCGCCTTATAGTTAAGATATTCCGCTTCAGGCACATTAAAATAAATCCACATTTCGCTGTTATCGGATAAGGTGGTGAGCAAATCACCTTCAGCAACAAGACTTCCATGCCGAACATGAAAATGATCCATGATGCCATCAAAGGGTGCTCTAACATCTGTGAATTCTAAATGCGTTTGCGCCAGTGATAGCTCAGCATTGGCTTTATCAAATTTTGCTCTGGCCAAAGCAAGTTCGTTGGGAGATACCACATTACTATCAGCCAGCCTTTTCGTGTTCAGATATTCAATCTCGGCAAACTTGGCTTCCGCCTGTGCTTTTTGCTGCTCGGCCTGATAAATAAGCGGCATGATCTTAAACATATGCTGGCCTTTTTTAACCTGCTGGCCTTCATCAACAAATATTTCCTGCAGATAACCTCTTTCCAGAGCCCTGAGCTCTATATGCTGTATGGCCTGAATCTGACAAACATAATCTCTTGTAATAGTTGTGTCCATTTTTAAAGGACTTGTTACCGAAAAGCGTGTTTCTTCTTCCTTTTCTTCGTGGTGTGAATTACAGCTGGTGAAGCTAACGATGGTACAAAGACCAATGAACATGGCGGTTTTCATCATAATAAATTTGTTCTTTTAAACCCTGAGGTTTGTGGTTGAATATTGTTTTTATGTGTCAATTGCACATTTTTAAATCTTAGTACATAAAAATAAAGGGGTGGTCAGCAAGGGAGTAACACAATGCCGTTAATTGAACCAGGGGATCCGGATCAGATTCTTAAAACAGAAATAGAAAGGTATTTTTTGGAAGTGATCTTATCATGGATAAAATCAAAAGGAACATTACACTGAAAAGAATCAAGTGTATCTGAAAAGAAAGAATGAAGAATAAATACCGGCACCGAAGAACTCTTTAAAATATCATCTTCATTATCGGATTCTTCGCAAAATTCAATGGCCAATTCGCGGGCACCTTTATCGGCAGAAGGATCCAGAAGATGCCTTCTTTTATAAGTATCTGAAAAATGTTTTTTGGTATTTGCACCGACAGACGAATTGCTGAAAGAAGAAACTGCGCTTATATTAATAATCAAAAGCCTTAATACAAAAACTGTACAAATTAATATTGCCGTATTTATTTTAAAACTTTTAACCATGTCAGTAAAACAGGTCAAATGTACGGTAGTTTTTACCTTGAAGCAAATAGTTTATTCAGGATTAACTTTTTTTCCAAATCCTTATTATGGGCCTGGAAAGTTAACCCGATTTTTACTGCACCGTAATATTAATTGTTTTCTGAGTGATGTTCCCGTCCCTGTCAACAATTGAAAAAACCCACCGTTCACTGCCCGTTTGGTTGCGGGTGATAAGCTGATAATCGTGTGAATACCATTCATACTCACTTTCCAGCATAAGGTAATTGAATTTGGTAGTGGTTGTAGAGGCTCCGTCGTAGGCTACAGAAATATTATAACTTTTTAAATTGTCTTCAGTTTTTGTGGCTGTTATACCAACCATCATGGTATCATTTTTTAATCGCGTTACGTCACCTGAAATAAATTTTCCTCCAGTTTTAAATGTTACATCAGGCGGTACATGCGGGTCCACTTTTTTCTTTTTACAGTTTAAACACAGGAACATGCATGCAAGCACGAAAAATAACAGCTTTATCTTTTTCATATGAAAGTTATTTTAAAATTAATGGAAATATTGCGTCCGGTATTATAAACACCGAAATATTTAAAACGTGACATGTGATCGTAATAAACTTTATTTAAAAGATTATTCCCAACAAGGGACACTTGAATATTATTGTTTGTTGTGTTCATTGACATGGAAAGCGCCGCGTTAACAAGGTAATAATCTGTTGTAGGCGTTTCAAAATCGCCAGGCCTGTTCTGTTCAAAAACATAAGTTATTCCAGGCCTGAAAAATATTTCGTCAATTTTCTTTTTTACTGAGTAAGTTAATTTCACATCAGAATTTAATTTTGGTGCAGGAATGAAAGGAAGATGACCACCTTTGCTTAAGTCGCCGATAATGTAGGAATAACTGCTTATCCAGTTGACACGCGTTTCCCTGAGACTATGCAGATCGAGGGTACTTTCAATACCCTTAATAACCGCATTCTGTTGCTGGTAATTGTAAATCTGAAACCCTATATATTGTTGATCACCGGGCGCCAGATAAATATAATTTAAAAACTGATTATAATACGCGGAGGCAGAAAGATTAATGTAATCAGAATTAAAACCGGCGTAAAGATCGCCACACAAATTCTGTTCTATCTTAAGATCGGTATTGCCAATTTCATATCTTACGGTACCCTCGTGCAAACCGT
>JAOQAF010000085.1 GCA_025963735.1 Bacteroidota bacterium | reverse complement strand
TAACAGAATATAATTTTTTAAAACATAACCATAGGCATGAAAGCTTAGTTTTGTAATGTCGAGATCATTTTTCAACGCTTTTTGATTCAATGTTTCAACATCGTGCAGTTCAACAGAGAATTCTATGCCGCCCGTATCAATTTTCTGATGAACCAACGCGTCGAAAATAAAACAGTCATTCGGACAAGGAGAAAATCCAAGAGTAAGTTTCATTAAATATTTTTATAATTTGTAATGAGCTTGATTGCAAACTCATTCAGGTTTTTAATTGCAAGGGCAATGTTCCATTTACTTTTATCGCGATTTTCAACATAATTGGAGATGGCTCTCAGTTGAAGATAATTTATACCCATACCATCTGCCGCCCTCAGAAATGCAGCTCCCTCCATGCTTTCCACATCCGCTTCGTATAACGATTTAATTTGTTCAATAGATTCTTCAATTCCATGAACCTTATTTACTGTGAGTGCTTTTACCTTTTTTATTGTTGCCAGTAATTCCGGCTCATCATTAATTTTATTTTCATAATAATTTATTCCGCCGGCAATTAAATCAGGATATTTAATAAAACCAACCGGACTTTCGGCGCCCATTTCGCAAATTGTATCTGAAACAACATTTACAACTTCGCCTATTTTAAGATGAGAGTGAAGTGTGCCGCAGATGCCCAGATTAATAATGAAATCAAACTTATGATTGAAAAATTTGCCCATAACAAAAGCGGTATTAACCATTCCAACCCCGGTAACAATTACCGATAGGTCTTTTACAACATCTGAGCCTGCCAGTGTTTCTTCGCCGGTTAGTTGAACCGAAAAGTGATTCAGTAAAGGTTGAATTTCCTGCTTTGTAGCGCTTACTATTAAAAAATTAGGCACAATCAAAATTAAAGAACATTTATCATAGATTCACATATTATTATGGAGCCATTTAGCATGATTTATGTAAATTTACCTTATGATTTATTTAACGCGCCACGAGCATTTTAACGCCGCGCACAAATTGTATAACCCCGACTGGTCGGATAAAAAAAACGAGGAAGTATTTGGTAAATGCGCCAATAGCAACTGGCATGGGCATAATTATGAATTACTCGTAACCATTAAAGGTGAAGTTAACCCCGAGACAGGCTTTTTAATGGACGCAAAAATTTTAAGTAAAATACTGCAGGATGAGGTTTGCGAAAAACTTGATCATAAAAACCTGAATATGGATGTTGACTTTCTTACCGGAAAGCTTGCAAGTACAGAAAACCTTACCGTTGCCATTTGGGATCAGATTGCCCCTCATTTACCTATGAACGTTCAATTGCATTGCGTTAAACTCTATGAAACCCCTCGCATTTACGTTGAATATTTCGGTTAAGGCTATTAATAATTTAACACTTGTTTCCTTAAAATTATCTTACTTTTACTGTTAAGAATTTATTTCTTTTAAAAGCCACTTGACCAGCAAACTTCTGACACAGTGCTTTTTAAAAATCTAAAACCTATTCCACTTTTTGGTTTGATGATTATGTAATTATGAATAAAAGAATTGCCGTATATAGGAAAGAACATTTTAATGCCGCGCACCGCCTGCACAGCAATCTTTTAAACGCGGAGGAGAACGCCTCTGTATTTGGTAAATGCAATTACCCCAACTTTCACGGGCATAACTATGAACTGGTAGTTAAAGTTACCGGAGAAATTGATCCTAAAACAGGATATGTAATTGATTTAAAATTACTGGGCGACATTGTAAAAAAAGAAATAATAGAAAGATTCGATCACAAAAATCTTAATCTTGATACACTTGAGTTTAAAGATCTTAATCCAACTGCGGAAAACATTGCCATTGTTATCCATCAATTGCTCAGTAACAAACTTGATAAACGTTACGACCTTAAAATAATACTTTATGAAACCGAAAGAAACTTTGTTGAATTCCCTGCTTAAAGAAAACACACTTTCATTGAGCGACCTGGGTAATGAAGAGATTGGAAATGAACATTTATTTACAACCGAAGATACTCCTATGAAAGCGAACGCCTTTGAGCTTAGCGATGATGAAAAAATTAAAAAAATAGGATCGCATTTTCGTGAGATCATGGAAACACTTGGACTTGACCTTAAAGACGACAGCCTGAAAGGTACACCGGAAAGGGTGGCTAAAATGTACGTGAAAGAAATTTTCAGCGGTCTAAATCCGGCCAATAAACCCGAAGTCGCTCTTTTTGAAAATAAGTACAAGTACAACCAAATGCTGGTTGAAAAAGACATTACCTTTTACAGTAACTGCGAACATCATTTCGTGCCCATCTTCGGCAAGGCGCATGTAGCTTATATTTCAAGTGGTCAGGTAATAGGTCTTTCTAAATTGAACCGCATTGTTCAATATTTCGCTAAACGTCCTCAGGTGCAGGAACGTTTAACTATTCAAATAGCAAAGGAGTTACAGTTAATTCTTAAAACGGATGATGTTGCTGTTTTAATTGACGCCAAGCATATGTGCGTGTCATCGCGCGGGGTGCAAGATCATAATTCTGCTACTGTAACTTCTTTTTATGGCGGTAAGTTTAACGAAGAGGCTACGCGACTGGAGTTTTTGAAATACGTTGAAATGAAAACTGCTTATTAAGATTATTATTCATCTTTATCCTCTTCTTTAAAGCTACCGAACTGTTTGATTTTTCTAAGAAAGTCATCCTTTTTTCTAACATTGCCAATATCAAACCGATAAGAAGGACCCTTTTCTATATTCATTTTCTTGTTCTTGCTTTTCATTTCTTTTATCTCGGTATTAAACTGGTTGTTGCTGCTCACGGCAAGCATTGTTCCGTTAAAATAATTGAAATAATACCACGTATTTGCATCAGCTTCCAGGTAAATATCAAGAACATCTTTTCCGCGTTTTTTAGTTATTTGCACATTGCCTTTTACATATCTGAAAATTTCATTTTTCTGAATGTTTCCAACCCCAATCATACCTTCAGACAAATAGGCCTTTAGCTGCTTGTTATAACTGAGCTTAACATCATTAAGAACCAGGTTTTTTTCAAGTTCATCAGGAAATTTTTTGTAGTTGCCGTACAAACTTAATTCTGATAAAGCCCTGTCACCGCGTTCTTTTCCGAGTAGTTCAATAGTTCCGTGATTAAACAAATCACCTTCAAACGGCGTTGGGCTTAAGCTTCCAAGATACAATTCAAAATCTTTTGCCATTTTTTTAATAGCGCTGCTTTCAAAAAAGAAATCAACCACCATCATTAAATTAAAATTAATACTGTCATTAACTGAACTGTGTTGTGCGTTTCCAACACATTTTAATTTTACCTGACCAAGATCATTTGTAATATTATAACTTCCTTCAGAATTAACCAGGCAATTATTAGTATTTAAACTTACATAATTACCCGGCAAACTCATTTCAGAAAGTTTTTCCTTATTTGAAATCTCATACAGCCCGTTCTCTTTGTCATAAGTAAGAAGGCCATCGGCTTCAATAACATCTTTGGAACTTCTTGCGCCCTGCAGGGATAAAAATGTTGAATACACCATGTTTGTATCCTGATTATAAAACAAACCTGTACCAACAGCAGCATTGTTCATGTCAACCGCTTTTTTAGGAATTGGGATAAGAATTTCCTTAGGATTGATTTCTCCTTTAAACTTAAGGTAAGATTTACCAATGCGCGAACAGTTATGTACAATTTTAGTGCCTCCATCAAAAGTAAGATACTGCTGGGTAGCCTGTAAATATACTTTACCGGCAAAACTAAAGTAATCGTTAAATTTAAAATTTTCCTTTTCCGGTATTTCACCCTCAGAAATTGTTTGCCCTCCCGTATCGGGCTTTATTGTATTAAATTTAATGAGGTAAGGTTTATCGTTTTCATCCAGGTACTGATATTCACCACTCGCAAGGTAGCTCCTTCTGCCATAAATATTAGTGGTGGCATTACGGATGTTGTGAAATTTGGTTACGGTATTCGCCAGTATTGTTGATTGTCTTAAAGTATCCATCACCGCATTTTTAAACAAGGTCACATCGCCATTCTTTGGAAATACACGCGCATCAGCAACATCAATATAAGGGACGTTCTTACAGTTGATAATGTATTTTCTTAAATTGTATTTCGCTCCCGGTGCAAAAAACCTCAAAGAGTCCTGTCTTGGGTGAACACTGATAAATTGCGGTCCTTCCAGATCTACGCCAACCTCATCGGGATTGGCATCCATTTTCTTTTGTGTATCTCCAAGTTCAATATCTTCCTGGTCCATGTACCATTTAAAACGATCCATATATGCGATGTACTGGTTCTTATCAAATTTTACATAAGATCCTTTTCCGTTGGTAACAAACTCACCTTCGCGTTTATCAAAATCTATTTTTGCATTAACATTCACGGTGCTAAAAGTAAATCCTTCCTCATCAAACGCTTTTAAATGAAAGTTACATGTATCGCTGAAGAAACGGCGTTTAACAAACAACATTTTGCCGGAAACAAGATCAGCTTTGTCAAAATCAACTCTTCCGCTTCCTGTAAGTTCTTTATTTGTGAGATCGTATCTGCCCTTAAACTTTACTTTTTCTTTATAGGAAACAAAAGGTGTTTTTAGATCATGTGCCTGAAGTACTTCCTTGTATGGCATAAAATGTAACCGCACCGTATCACCGTGTGCTGTTGGAAATTCCGGATTATCCCCTTCTTTAACATCAAAGGTTTTAGCTACCCCGTTGGCACTGTCGGGAAAGAAAATTAGGTCAGGCACCACTGAATGACTCGCACTGAAGTCAAGGTCGCCACCGCCTCTTAATCCTTTATTACTTAAGCGGATTTCCTGGTTAAAATTTGCTTTGCCGCCGTATACCGGAAATCCACCTGGAGGGGTCTGACGAATAAATCCAAGCGAATAATCTTTTTGTAAAGTCAGCTTCTCTCTGAAATCAGGAAAAATACCCGCCGAGGCAAACGTGCCGTCAAAACGCAGGCGTTCATTTCTAAAATTATCAAGACTGTCAATGCTAAAGGGATCAAGCTTAAAATAAAATTTATCTCTGCCATAAGCGCCCTTAAATATTTGTCGCTTATCATAAAAAGCATAACTTTCCTTAAAGCTTTGAAAGCTCGGGAATGTTGGCGCTTTGCCCCATCCGCTTTTATTTTTAGGCGCGTCAATTCTCAATTCGCCGTTTACATTTTCAATGAGGGTCTGAACTTTCTTAAAAGGTACATTTCCGTTAATGTCGGGTTCATTGGCTTCCACATAAATTTTTATGGAATCAACGGTTTTCATTTTAATTTTAAACTGATCGTAGTCAAAAACAAAATCCTTTCCTACAAACTCAAACTTACCTGAAGCTACGGTACCATTAAATTCTAATTCACGGTTTTTCTTAAGTTTTATATCGCCATATTTCGGGAACAAAAAAACTTTTTGCGTATCACTTAATAATACCTGGTTAACCCCGTGAACCGTTATGTCATAATTTAAAAGGTTCATGGTGGCATTATCCACCTTTTTGCCAGTCACAGGATCTACAAGCTGTCCCGTAACCGAGTGAAGTGTAATAATATCATAATCATGTTTATGTTTTATGTTCTCGGCATAATCAAACAACCTCTGCTTAACGGTAATCATGTCTGTTTCCGGATCAAAATAAATAAGTCCGTAAATAGCCATTTTAAAGATGATTGGCCTTAAGTCGTTAGCCAGAAATTTAATATACTTGGCAAAATCAATTACGCTAAAGGTTTGCAATTTGTTTGAGATAGTATAATACTCTATCATTTTAGCAATAGGACTTACACTCTCGTTACCTCGTATAACATCTATTTTCTGCTGTGTAAAAAAATCGGCGGATTCAAAAAAAGCTTCGCCCTGAAAATTATTGGGAAGAAAATTAAAAGCGATAATGGGTTCATCGATCTGCCATACCATTTGTTCGAAGTACATATCGTACTTATGATAAGAGTTGGTAAAAGGCACTTTTTGCAAACCATCTTCGCCCCGTAAAATGGTTACCAGTCTTTTTTCTACCTGATACGTAAAACCTAATCCCTGATGATAAATCGTGTCTTTATTTAAAAATATTTTTATTGCTCCGGGATTGGCCACTATTTTTTCCTTACTCATACCAAACGCCCGTGCGCTTACCTCCATAAACCTGACGTTATTTCTTTTGAATACAATTTTAGCAGGATTGGCACTTGAGCCCGATCCAACGAACTTAGCCCCCCGCATACCAAAGCCTCCGTCATAATCCACATCCGGGTAAATATTTTTTACTACAAGTCGTTTACTGTAAGAATCAAACCGCGGATAAGTTTTTTCCTGGTTTTCGGTAATGATCCGGTCTGTAACCCTGCCTATCTGTGGTTTATCAAAAAATTGTTTACCTATGAATGTAGCGCTGTCGGTGCCATAATTTCCTGTCTTACAATCAATGGTATAACGTTTTATAGTGGCGTACACGTTATCTTCAAGGCCGGCCCTCGTCCAGTTAACTTTTCCTCCTTTACCTGCAAATTTTCCATTGGTGGGATAAAAAATACCGCTTGTTGCTTCAATAGCCATGCTGTCTCCGCGTGGGTTAACCCCTACCAGTGTAATGTTATTAAAAACCACTTTTGGAATTGAATCGTATTCAAATTTAAAATTAGGTTCGAGGCTATAATAGTTATAAGAAGGAGTTTTGTAAAACACATTGTTCTTAAAGATGTTCTCACTCATTTCAAAAAACTCCTGAATGCCACGATTTGATTTTCCTTTCATTATTTTATCCACACATTCCTGCCAGTTCTCAAATTCATCTGAAGATTTTTTACTCACGATGCTATTTATAAGCGTATTAAAATACCCGTAGAAAAAAGGATATGGCTTCATTCGCCTGGCGAGCATTGCATTGGCGGTTTTTATGGCAATTTCTTTATAATACCCGGCTATTACATTTTCTTTCCAAAGCCGGTCAAAATTTTTCATGTAAACGGCGGCTTCTTCTTTATTAACCGTATTGTCATAAAAATAAGCACCAAGATCTTTCACAAATTTCGAAGTGTCGTTGGCAAACTGATTTATTTTTTGCGCGCGTAAAACCGAACAGGAAAGCAGAAGGAACAGGAGTATTAAGGGAGTAGTGAATTTAAAGCGCATATTAAAATAATTGTACCAAATATAACAATAGCCTCGCTATTTTTGATTAAAAATTACCCACCGTTCTGAATAAATTGTTAGTTAATGAAACTGTAAATCCTCAATAAAATCAATATATTTAGCCCTCTATTTTAACTATGGCAGCAACAACATATAATGATCAGTTAACCGATACGGAAACTGCAAAAAAACTAGGATTACTTCCCGAAGAATTTGAAAAAATAAAAAGCACTTTGGGGCGGATACCTAACTTCACTGAATTATCTATTTACTCGGTAATGTGGAGTGAGCACTGTTCTTATAAAAATTCGATTACATGGCTTAAAACACTTCCTAAGGAAGGTCCTCACATGCTTGCGAAGGCAGGTGAAGAAAATGCGGGCCTTGTTGATATCGGCGATGGATTAGCTTGTGCTTTTAAAATAGAAAGTCATAATCACCCGAGTGCGCTGGAACCTTATCAGGGTGCGGCAACCGGAGTGGGTGGCATTAACCGCGATATATTTACTATGGGCGCAAGGCCTATTGCGCAACTTAACTCATTACGTTTTGGGGACATCAATTCCGAAAAAACAAAATGGCTGGTTAAAGGTGTGGTAAAAGGCATTGGCGATTACGGAAACGCATTTGGCATTCCTACTGTTGGCGGTGAAGTTTATTTTGATGATTGTTACAATGTGAACCCCCTGGTAAATGCCATGAGCGTGGGTATTGTAAATAAAGGTGAAACCGTTAGCGCAACTTCTTACGGAGAAGGAAATCCAGTATTTATTGTAGGATCTTCGACAGGCAAGGATGGTATTGCCGGCGCGGCTTTTGCGAGTAAGGATATAACTGAAGAGTCTTCCAAAGATCTTCCTGCCGTTCAGGTGGGCGATCCCTTCCAGGAAAAACTATTGCTGGAAGCTACTTTGGAAGTTATAAAAACCGGTGCGGTTATAGGCATGCAAGATATGGGAGCGGCCGGAATAACCTGCAGCACCAGTGAAATGAGCGCTAAAGGTGAACACGGAATGGAAGTGTGGCTGGACAAGGTTCCTACCCGCCAGGAGGGCATGCATCCTTTTGAAATTCTTTTAAGCGAATCGCAGGAAAGAATGCTGGTGGTTGTAAAAAAGGGACGAGAGGAAGAAGTTAAAAAAGTATTTGATAAATGGGATCTTAATTGCGTGCAAATTGCCGTGGTTACAAAAGGCGATCGGTTAAAATATTATTTTCACGGCGAAATGGTTGCCGATGTTCCGGCTGTATCATTGGTTTTGGGCGGTGATGCACCCGTGTATAAAAGAGAATACAAAGAACCTGCTTATTATGCAGAGTCTAAAAAATTTGATATCAATTCGGTAAAAGATGTTACCGATTTAAAGCCGGTAATGATGCATTTGGTTTCGCATCCAAACATTGCCAGCAAGCGCTGGATCTATAATCAATACGACAGCATGGTGGGTACAGTTAACATGAGTACCAATAAACCAAGCGATGCCGCCATTGTAAATATTAAGGGAAGTAAAAAAGCACTGGCCATGAGCGTTGATTGCAACAGCCGGTACGTGAACGCAGATCCGGAAATTGGTTGTGCGATTGCCGTATGCGAAGCTGCCCGTAACATTGTATGCAGTGGTGGAACACCAAGCGCCGTAACCAATTGCTTAAATTTCGGCAATCCTTATAATCCTGAAGTGTACTGGCAATTTGTTGGATCCATTAAAGGTATGGGAGCAGCCTGTTTAAAACTGGAAACTCCGGTAACAGGCGGTAATGTTAGTTTTTACAACCAGTCAAGCTATGAGGGACCGGTATTTCCTACCCCAACAATAGGCATGATAGGAATAGTGGAAGACAAAAAATATCAAACCACTTTAAATTTTAAAAATGACGGCGACCTTATTTATGTACTTGGAAAACTAGTAAACGATATTGCTTCTTCCGAATACTTGTACTCTTTCCATAAAATGAAAAATACTCCTGCTCCTTATTTTAATCTTGATGAAGAACATGCTTTGCAAAAAACAATCATGGGACTCATTAAAAAAGCTCTTGTTCAAAGCGCACATGATATAAGCGACGGAGGTTTATTTATAACCTTGTTTGAAAGCGGATTGCCTGGCGATAAAGGTTTTAAAATTAAATCCAATTCTTCGTTCCGGAAAGATTCCTTTTTATTTGGTGAAGCTCAAAGCCGTGCCGTTATTAGCATATCAAAAGATAATCAGGCGGCTTTTGAATCTGAATTAAAAAATTCCGGAGTTCCGTTTGAAAATATTGGAAGTGTAATGGGGAACAGCATCGTTATAGATGAAACCAACTACGGCACTATTTCTGAGTTTGGCATCCTTTATAATACAAGCATTGAAAACAAATTAAATTAATTCTGTTTCTGTTATATGCCAAGTAAACTTGAGAAATTTGATGAGCTTGAAACATTTGGCAATTGTTTCAAATTCTTTTTTGATACTATTCCGCAGGGCTTTGATCTTAAGGGTAAATGGAATTCAGAACTGTTTAAAAATAAACAACCCATTGTGCTCGAACTTGGCTGTGGCCGAGGCGAATACACAATTGGACTCGCACAAAAGCATTCTGAAAAAAATTTTATCGGCGTAGATGTTAAAGGCAACCGCATCTGGACGGGTGCTAAACACGCTTTGGAAAATAATTTAAAGAACGTTGGTTTTCTCAGAACCCGGATTGATTTTATTGATCATTGTTTTGCGGAAAATGAAATCGATGAAATATGGATCACCTTTCCTGACCCTCAACCTCAAAAAACCCGTGAAAGAAAAAGACTCACGAATCCTCTTTTCCTTAACCGCTATAAAAAGTTTTTAAAACCTTCCGGCATCATTCATTTAAAAACCGATAACACAGGTTTCTATGAATATACACTTGAAATTATTAAGGAAAATAATCTGCCCTTAATCTGGCACACGAATCATCTTTACAAAAATTGTCCTGAAGACCGTCAGGAGCTCATCACTATTAAAACCTATTATGAGACCCTCTTCACTTCTAAAGGTGAGGATATCAAATACATTTGCTTTAAGCTTAATTAAGCTCAAAGGATGAAGATCCAGTGTATCTACAAATTTCCGCAAAGGTTTTATTGGTAAGGCTCAAAAGCCAAAATATCGAATCTCCCTTTTAAAATTCAAAAAAAATCGCTTATTTTAATGTTTAGCCTTATTTGGTATTTATATGGAAAAGCGTCCTCTACTGGAAGTAAAAAATTTAGTTACTCAATTTAAAACCGAAGATGAATACATTAAGGCGGTTAATGATATTTCCTTTACATTATATAAAGGCGAAACCATCGGTATTGTTGGCGAAAGCGGTTCGGGCAAGTCCGTTACTTCCCTTTCCATCATGCAACTTATTCCAAATCCTCCCGGAAAAATAACGCACGGAGAAATTATTTACCATACAAAAGCCGGCAAAACCGTTGATCTGGTAAAGACCAAAAATGATGAGATGCGCAATTACAGAGGTAATGAAATTGCGATGATCTTCCAGGAACCAATGACTTCGCTTAATCCGGTTATAACCTGCGGAAACCAGGTAATGGAGAGCATTTTAATCCACCAAAAAATTTCGAAAAAAGAAGCGAGGGCAAAGGCCATTCATTTATTTAACGAAGTTCAGCTGCCCACTCCTGAGTTAATGCTTGACAGATATCCGCATCAATTATCAGGCGGACAAAAACAAAGGGTAATGATTGCCATGGCCATGAGTTGTAATCCAAACATTCTTATTGCGGATGAGCCAACTACAGCGCTGGATGTTACCGTTCAAAAAACAATTCTCGACCTGATGCAAAAGCTGCAGCAGCAGCATAACATGGGCATTTTATTTATAACCCACGACCTGGGTGTTATTGCCGAGCTTGCCGATAAAGTAGTTGTGATGTACAAAGGTAAAATTGTGGAGCAAGGTCCTGTTCTTCAAATATTTTCAAATCCGCAGCATCCTTATACCCGCAGTTTGCTGGCATGCCGTCCCCCTCTTGATAAAAGATTAGTCCGGTTACCTGTTGTAAGTGATTTTATGCGTCGTGGTGATGATGGCGAAATTGTTGAATTAAATAAAAATGTTTCGGCCGCGGTTAATAGTCTTGCCATAACAGTTGAAGAAAGAAAACAACAGCATATAGAATTATATAAACGCGATAAAATTCTTGAGATTCAAAATCTTAAAACCTGGTTTCCTGCCGAGAAAACAATTTTTGGAAAGGTTTTATCCTATACCAAAGCGGTTGACGACGTAACCTTTGATGTGTACGAAGGTGAAACGCTAGGTTTGGTGGGCGAAAGCGGCTGCGGTAAAACCACCCTGGGACGTTCTATTTTAAAACTCAGTGAAGCGCATGATGGTAAAATATTTTATAAGCGCGAAGAACTTCTTCGCATGAAAGAAAGTGATTTCAGAGAACGTCGTCGTCACATGCAAATTATCTTTCAGGACCCCTACTCTTCTTTGAATCCCCGCATAACTATTGGCGACTCTATTATGGAGCCCATGAAAGTTCACAACATACTTCCAACCGCTAAAGAGCGACGGGATAAAGTGTATGATCTGTTGAAAAAAGTGGGGATGGAAGATAAATTTTTTAGCCGTTACCCTCATGAGTTTAGTGGCGGGCAACGTCAGCGAATATGTATAGCCCGCGCCCTTGCTTTAAATCCTGAATTTATCATTTGCGATGAAAGCGTGAGCGCTCTGGATGTTAGCGTGCAGGCTCAGGTACTCAATCTTTTAAATGATCTTAAAAAAGAATTTAAGTTTACTTACATTTTTATAAGTCACGATTTAAGTGTGGTAAAGTTCATGAGCGACCGGATGGTGGTAATGCAAAAAGGAAAGATAGAAGAAATGGGCGATGCAGATGAAATTTACAATAATCCAAAAACTGATTACACACGTAAACTTATCAATTCCATCCCTAAAGGAACTCTCGAAGATATTAAAGCAAGTATTTCCAAAAAAGAACTCAATGTACTTTCAACGTAAGCGTTCTTGGAATTTATTTTTATTATAGTTATTAGTTTTCTCATTTCTTTTACATGGGTTTATTATTTTAAGTTAATTGACCTGTTTGAACAGGAAAAAAACTTACACATCATTATCACCTTTATTCTCGGCATCCTTACTCCGTTTTTAATTTTTCCGGTGGATGATTATATTCTTAAACCGCTGGGTGTAACTGACAGTGACAACCCTACGTTCAGCCTGCTGTATTATGTTTTTGGAGTAGGTTTAATTGAAGAAACAATAAAATGTCTTCCTGTGATCGTTGTTCTTTCCTTATTTAAAAAAGCAATCAACGAACCGATGGATTACGTAAAATACATTTGCATTTCGGCATTGGGTTTTGCTTTCGGAGAAAATATTCTTTACGCCTTATCGTATGGCGAATATGTTCTTTTGGGAAGATCCATTCTTACAGTGCCGGCCCATATGTTTTTTTCTACCCTTTTTATTTACGGGTTAGTAAAATACAAATATGATGGAAGTCCGCTACGTTCTGTTTTTAAATATGTACTTATAGGGTCGGCTGCCCATGGCATTTACGACTTTTTATTAGACTTTGAAATTGTGGTCATCGGGGTTGTTCTTAACATCCTTTTTTTCTTTTTAATCATCAGCGCTTTTATTACCATATTAAACAATAACATCAACTGTTCGCCCTTTTACACTCCCAAAAAAGTTATAGACCAGGAAAAAGTCAGAAAATTTTTAATGGCTTTTTATATTCCTATCATTATTCTTATTCTTGGATTCACCTCGCTGTATAAAAATATTGACACCATTTTGTCGGTTTATCTGCCGCTCATGCTTTGGAAATCCAGCATTCTGTATGTATTAATAGTAAGAGTTAGCCGCTTTAGCATTGTGCCGAAACTAAGAAAAAAAATACGGCTCGAATTCCCTTTTTATTATAAATCAACACCTGACAGAAATGATTTTCATTTATTTTTTGGGTTACTCACTGTTCGCGGCGAGTCATATAATGAAGCCGCCATTGCGGTTTTATATGAAGAAGAAATAAGGGTAATACCGATCAGTTATACAAAAATACATCTCGATTCAGCGCATGATGGTATAATAGAAAGTAAAATTTCGGCAAAGGAAACTTCCATATATGTGTTAAAGTTATATTTGAATCAATCAAAAACAAATTTTAAACACTATCTTTTAAAGAGTAAAAAAAGCGGTATAAGCCACACCGAAGAAAATGATCCGATTGTTTCATTAAACAGTGAAGACCCGAAAAATAAAAACAAACTTATTTTCAGAGAATGGGTGGTTTTAAAGCGTAAAAAATAATGTGGGATTTTTTAAAACAATTAACCAACCCCGAAAGCATCATTCATTATGGTGGCTTGTGGCTTTTGTTATTTGTTATATTCGCTGAAACCGGTCTTCTCATTGGATTTTTTCTTCCCGGAGACAACCTCATTCTATTGGCTGGAATACTTTGTAAAGCCAGGCCGGAACTTCTGAACGTAAATTTTTTTATTCTTATTACACTAATGGTAGCGGCCGCGGTGCTTGGTAATATGGTAGGGTACGGTTTTGGCAGAAAAATGGGAGAAACTTTTTACAGCAAGAAGGATAATCTCATCTTTAAAAAGAAACACATAGAGGTTACACGGAATTATTATAATAAATACGGAGGGAACCTTACCCTTATTATTGCGCGGTTTTTACCTGTGGTTAGAACGTTCGCGCCAATTATTGCAGGCGTTATAAAAATAGACTTTGCAAAATTTATGCTTTTTAATCTTGTGGGAGCGATAGCCTGGATCTGTAGTTTAACAAGCATCGGATATTTTTTGGTACAGGTTTTTCCACAGATAACAAACTACATGGGATACATTTTTATAACCCTTATCATTCTTACTGCGCTTCCGATATTAAAAATAGCATTTAAGAGAACGAATAATAAACAGATTTAAATTTTTTAAATAATATTAATGCAATCAAGCATCCGAATGTATTCGCGGCAAAGTCCTGCCAATCTCCACTCCGGTGGCTGAATAAATTAGCCTGCATTATTTCAAGCAGCCCACCGTAAACTACACACATTCCAAAATATAAAAATACCATTCTCAGCTGCTGATTTTTTCTAATGGCAATGGTTATCAGTAAGGAACACAAGATAAAAAACATAGTAGCATGAACCCATTTATCAAAACTTAATAATTCAAGCCAGGAGACTGAAGGAATGTATTTGCCGGGAGTGGAACACAGAATAAATATAATCGCAGCCCATATTACAGCCAGAGCAACAGAATTTTTATAAATGAACAATTTCATTAGCGGTAATAAAAAAACCCTTTCTGTTTTGAGAAAGGGTTTAAATTTAAAATGAGGTTATTAAACGCCAATTAATTTTTTATAATCTTCCACGCTAAGCAATTCGCTTGTTTGCGAAGGATCGCTTAATTTAATTTTAATGAGCCATCCTTTGCCATAAGGATCTGTATTAACGCTTTCGGGAGCAGAATCAATATCCTTATTCACTTCTAAAACCTCTCCGCTTAACGGCATAAATAAATCACTTACAGTTTTTACTGCCTCCACTGTACCAAACACAGCTTCCTTTTCCACTGATTCGCCGATGGTATTAACATCCACATAAACAATATCGCCTAATTCATGCTGCGCAAAATCAGTAATTCCCACAGTAGCAACGTCGCCACTAATTTTTACCCACTCGTGGTCTTTTGTATATTTTAAATCCGAAGGAAAATTCATAGTTAATTTTTTGTGTTACAAATGTAATTGTTTGTTTGAATATTTAAATACTTTTTCTTCTAATTATTACTGGAAATTAATGCGCAAACTGAATCCACCCGTTGCATTAGAAGTTGGGAATGAAGCGGAAGTTTGCGGTTTGGTTCGGATCCAATCGTAAAATAAACGCAGATTAATATTTGGCGTTAAAGCATAATCAGCTGAAGAACGGAGCGTAATAATGTTTGTACCACCCGTGGGAATACTTAAACCATCTGTTACCCTTCTGATAACTGTTAGGTTATTTCTGAAACTAAGATCCACTTTTACGGTTAAATTACTTTCAAGCACCTTGCCTTGAATCTGAACTTTTTTGAACCTTAATTTTGGATACATATATCCTAAACCAACAATGTATTCCTGACCTTTAGTTTCAATTATCTGCGGACCTGTAATGTTTAAACTCGTGGTTTTATCACGTTTTGTTTCCAGATTACCCGTCCACCCCTGCTTCACAAACTGAAAGTCAAATTTTATCAGGGGGGCAAAAGCTTCTGTTATTGTAATGGCGTTAATGTTGTAATAAGGGACAAAGTTTGAATTAAGAGCCACTGATCCTGAATTAACGGCCACCGGCGCTCTGTAATTTTGTGTAGATCCATCCGGGTTAAATAACAGGTTGTTTGAAAAGCCATTTACATTTAATCCGCTGCGATACCCATGCCTTACAGTAATACTTCGAAAGGTTTTTTTAAATATAGGGATCTTACCTAAACCATCCCAGCTGATCGTCCAGTTAGGTAAAGGAATGGTTGGAAATGGATTAACAGAACTATAATTTTTTATTTTACGTCCGGTGTATGTTTTATAAAAAGCGCCGAACAAAACATCCTGTTGATTATCCTGATAGCCGTCAATATAACTTTCCCTTTCTCCTTTAAGATTAGTGTAAGTAACAACACCGCTCGAATAATGGTTTGCATCGGCTAACTCATTAGCAACATTTCTCCGTTCGGCCAGAAATTCGTTGAACAAACGCGAATTCACACCTTTAGAAGCGTCGCGGAAAGAACGGAAAAATGTAAAGGTGGAAATATTAAAACTTCCGGTTTCGCTTTTACTTACATGAAAATCAAAACCTTTATACGTAGGCCGTCCGCTTGTTGTATCATAAATAAGATATTCACTTACGTTTTTCGCCAGTTTATAATTTCCGTTTAATTCTATTTTCAAACTACCATGAGGTTCAATGCTTGACCGGTAGGAAAAATCTTTACTGGTTACCTGCGTATATGGTGTAGTCTGAAGGGCGTTAGTTGCCAGCCAACCATTATCAGCGCTTCTTTCGCGGATGCGCGCATCGTACAATCCTGTTGTAAATAAAAAGCCGGGAGCCTGCTGATTATGGAAATCCATTCCCATGTATTGCGAGTTTGGCTTAAAGTTCGGCAAACCTTGTCCTCCTGAAAGCTGGTAAGAGAAGGAAATGTTTTTAATCATCATGATTCCACGCGCAAAAAATTCAAGAGCGTCTTTTATACTTTCATTCTTTTTAGGATTTGTACTGTCGGTTAAAGGTTTTTTTCCGTTGGCAGGTAACACAGGAGATTTACCGGGCGTAGAATTTTTGGAACTCCCCGGCCTTGGTTGATTTGTATTCAGTCTTTTAAAATAAGGAATCTTATTATACAGGGTATTCATTGAAAAATTGGCAGTGTAATTATGCGTGTTTGTATTCTGAATGGTATTTCCAATACTATCGGAGGCTGCAAATGGCCGGCGGTTCCAGGTATAAGTTCCACCGAAGCGATACGTTAGTGTAGCAAAATCCAAAATAGGTATTTTTTGAATAGGCACTGTAACATTCAGGTTCATGGCCTGCCGGTATACTGTATTTTCGCCATACTTACCATAATCATTTTGACCGTGGGCTTTTTTGCCATTAAGGAATGTGCTTAAAATGGAATCCCTGTTTACTTTTTGTTTTGGCCCCACCTCGCCTAAAGGTTCAATGATTCGCCCGTCATTATTGGCTGAATAATCAAATTTAACTGACTTGCTGAGATCCCAGCGCAGGTTATACGAGCGACCGATAACAAAGTTTTTATTGTAAAGAACCGGGTTTGCAAAGTCGCTTGCGGTTGTATAAAAACTGGTAATGTCGCGGTTTTTAAGGGCAGAGAAGGTTCTGGTAACATCTATGGATGAACCAAAGCTGTTTGGAACCAATTGCAAATTAAAATCTTTAATAAGAGTAAACCATTTGTTTTCAAACATCTTCATTTTACTGAAAGGCTTAATAGTAAGCGGATTTTGAATGGTGAAGGCATATAGTATATTAGCGCGGTATTGCCTGTTCGTGTTCGATTCAATACTCATACTGTGCTTATTGATTTCTGTGTAAGCATAGGTTGCAGAAAAATTTCTAACGTCCCACGGCATTGGCTTGGCTTCTTTACGCTTTAATCCATCAATACGAACGTTGGTTAAATTAAATCCTTTGCGCTCAGTGAAATCTATGACCTGATTTTTTATCCTTTCTTTTGTGTCTTGTGGAATTTGATTATTGGCATCAAAGTCGCTCATACGGATATCAGGATCGAGCGGGTTAAACAAAGGAATTACTTTTGTTTGTCCGAAATTATAAAAGACCGGCAGAGTCACCTTCCAGTTATTCGGGAAAAATTTTCCGGCATTAAGTGTTGTGCTCATATCCCAATTGAAATTGGTTTCTTTTCGCCGGTCATTTATTTTTTGTTCCACGCTTCCCCAGAACGGTGTGCTATACGTACCGGCTAAAGACACCATTCCCAGATCGGCCAGCTTTGCCTGAACCTGCCCCGTAGTAGCCCAGCCTCCCTGGTTATTAAATTCAGTTAACCGTAGTTCATTTATCCAAAGCTCAACGCAATGCGCCTGATTATCATTTCCTTTAGGATTGCGAACACCAACCATTACACTTTTAATAGTACCTAAGTTTGGATTACCTACAATTGTAATTTTATAACCACCGAAGTCATAAGAAAAAGGTGTGCTTAACTGGTTAAGGCTAGTATAATAACCATACTTCTCGCTTCGCAGAGTACGCAATTTTGTAACATCAGAGAACTTAAAATTAATTTCATTATCCTGTGGCCACACTGCATAGCGGGCATCGGTACTGTTAGGATCATACACGCCTTTAGGAGTTAGCTTTAAAGGTACTTCGTATTCATAAAAATTATTATTGTAATCAGTTCCAACCCTGAAAAACAAAGTTAGATCGCCGTCATTCAAAGGTATATTATTCAGCTTTTCGGCATGCACGTTCATTTTGATGTTGTTAAACATGCGCGTGTCAAGGTCCACATTTTTAAAAATTGCCCTGCTGTCTCCATCCTTTAAATTACAGGCGCGCATTTGCAAGGCTTGTTCATTTTGTAAAACAAGGTTTGTTGTTTGCACATTTTGTTGTTGCTGAATATCAGGCGGCAGAATATAATTAACAGGTGTTTTGGTTCCATTTTCCTGTAAACTTACAGCTGATACGTCAAACGTAGTGGAGTTATCATCGTTGGCAATGTATTCGCCGGGCTGCTTAAGATCAAATTGATAACGTCTCCAGTCACTCCGCACCAGTTCAAAGCGCGCCATCCTTAATAATACCGGGCGATCAAAACCTTTCATGTAAACGCGCATAAAACGGATAGAATTAAATCCTTCAATTCCACCAACAACATTTTCAAATTGTGAAATCGGAATTTTAAACTGGTACCATTTCACTTTTTTATTTATCCCTCCAAAATCTGCAGTACCATCAAAAGCATCCACAATAAAGTTTGTTCCTATCGAGCTTGGGTTTACATCTGATGGTGAAATTTTAATATGATATTGATAATAATTTTCTGTTTCACTTAAAGTATTATCGCGGTTAACATCTTCAATATTTGGGAGGGTATTCGCGTGACTTGTATTGTAATTTCCTCCTTTAGGATTGGCGCTGTTGTATTGTTGCTCGGTTGGCTGATTGCCTTCCGGATTATTATATTTAGAGTAACGCTGCAATGTTCTTACCTGGTTATCATCCCAATCGTCACCCCTGAAAAAATGATAATCATCTGTTGACGGATCCTTAATTAAAGCCTGAATCGCGGGCGCATTCTGATCGTAGGCGGATGACTGAACATCGGCCAGAACTCTTCTGAAACGTGATTTTTCGTTATCATCCCCTAAACCGTCAAAACCAACATCCTGATAAGGCCTGTCATTGTTATCCTGTGAGAAGGCGTTAACTGTGGCTGGAATAATAGGATAATTAGCAACGTTATTGGAATCTATCGGAAGATTATTTGAAAAGCTTGATTTTCCCGGTAATCCGTTTTCATAAACCATGCGGCTGTCTTTCACAATATCCTCTGAAATATTTCCAAGATTTATATACAAATCACCATTCGGAAGTTTGTTTTTATCAAAATCAGGATGAGTATCTGAATTATAGTCGTCGTTAAACGGATCCATTAACCAGAACTGAATATACTCCACGTTGGCCGCCTGAAAATCATTGGTCTCTAATCTGCGCATTATTCCTCCCCAGCGCGCGGAAGGTTTTTTTAATGTTCCGTCTGAATTTATACCGGCCGAAACCAATGAAGGCTTAACATCATAATTGTAAGGCCCGCGCTCTGTAGGATAAAATCCAAGATCAAGAACGGGCAGAACAACCTGCTGACCGTTAGGAGGTGTTTTACCCGGAAATAATTCGGTTTCAAAAACCTGGCGCCACATATTATTTGAAAAAATATTATTATTGTAATAGCTTGGAGTAGTACCACTCTGTGATCGTGTAAACATCGGATCGATCGTATACCAGTTAAACCTTGCCCTGTTTTTACCTGTAGCTATTGAATCAGAAAGAGATGCCTCGGGAAACAAAGCAGGCTGGCCCTGCGGGATACTCGCAAGGAACCAGGCGTTCGGACTACGGATATCAATTACCGAAACAGATCCTTCAAAATCATCAATATATGAATTACCACTTTTACCAATAGCTTTTGCGTTGCCCGGAAATAATTTAGCTGCTTCTCCGCGGAAATTGATTGTACTCATTTCTTTAGTGCTGTATAAGGGAAGTTTGTCTAATAACCGTGTAAGAAAAGGTGCGTCGGTTTTATAACTGAAATCAAGTCCGGCCACAATGTTACTTACGGGTTCATCTCCAAAACTTACTTTTTGAGTAACCGGTCTTTCATTAAAACGGAGGAACGTACCGCCCAGCTTCAGATTACGGCTTGCGTTATAATCTAAACGTGTGCCCCATAAACTTCGCTGCTGAACATTAAACAGTGAATTACTTTCGAGTGATACTTTAATCTGCGCCCCTGAATTCAGGATTCCTTCATTAATAATTTTTACGCGACCCAATGTATAATCAACCGTGTAATCTGTGTTTTCGGCAAGAGCCACCCCGTTAGCAGTCACCATTACCGCGCCCTGCGGAATATTTAAAGCGTTCAATGCAATTTCAGAGCCCGAAGCAGACTTATAACTTCCTTTAATTTTATATCTGTTTTTTTCTGTAATGAATGTTGCGGCAGTTTTTGTTGAATCATACAACTCATTAAAAACATATTTGTTGGCACCAGGAAAATCATTTGTGCTGAATTTAGCGGCAAGACTACGTCCGAAAGGCTCTATGGTTGGCAGATAGACGCGGCCATTGTTTGGAAGGATCGTATAATCTTTTATAAAATCAAAAACACCATCCGGAATTTTATCACCATTGGAACTTAATCTGTCGCAACCAATAACACGAATCAATTGCTGTCCGTTAATACTTCCATAAGGAAGATAAGGCACATCTACACCTGTTTCAATATTGTTATAAAAAATATCCAGTTTAAAATCCTGCGCATTTAAATTATAAGCTCCCAAAGAATAAACGTTTTTCATCATTAACTTCCACATTGGATGTTTTACGCTCACCGAAACTGTTTTTAATAATTTACAGATCAGTAATTTTGTATTGTCAGGAACCTGGTCGCTGAACTCCCCTACCTGATAGGTTCTTCCTCCGTACGTGTATTGATAGGAAACCGCAACGGCCTGCTCGTTACTTATTTGTTGATTAAGTGATATGAATCCGGTGCGTGGGTTAAAAAAGAATTCTGAAGAATTTAGTTTACGTGCGTTTTGTATTACGTTATAATCACGCGAAGGATCCATGTAGTTTCCTCCCGAGTTATTAGCATTGGTTGCAAGGGCAGTACTGGCCAGTAAAGAAGAGGCAGCCGTAAATGAGCGTGATGCCAGAACACCATTTACCGGATTTGCCATTAAGTAATATAAACTGTTGGCGCCATTATGAGGGAACACTCCCGCGCTATCCTTAATGGAGTAACCTGATGGAGCTACCCCGCCACCCAGTTGCAACCCGGGAAATACATGTGATGAATCCTCTCCCAGATCTTCAAAGGCCACAACGTTACGTGTTTGCTCGGCGTTTCCGTTAATATTTAAAATGTAAACTTCTACTTTTGTAACTACAATGGGCGTATTAATCACAGGAAGCGTGCTCATCCATCCATCATAATTATCACGAAAATAATGACCTAAGAAATAGTGACGGTTAGCTTCATAATTATCGGCGTTTACACTGAACTGTTGCGTTTGCGCGCCGCCCTGAACGGTAACTTCCTGTTTCTTACCTTTCTGTTGCGAGAAAACGGTGGTCATCATTAATTTACCAAACTGCAACTGCGTTTTTAAGCCAAACAGGGTTTGACTTCCGCTGATTAAAGAACTTTGTAAAGGAAGCGTTACGTTACCTGCTTCAATTTTTTTAATGATCTCATCTTCATATCCTGTGTAATCAAGCTTTACCTGATTCTCCCAATCAAAAGAAGCTTCTGTATTATAATTGGTTGTTACTTTTAATTTATCACCAATCTTTCCAATAAGATTTAACTGAATACGCATGTTAAAATCGAAATTGGTAATCTTCTGTTGTTTCTGTGGAATGGCAGGATTAAAGTTTTTATTGCGGTTCAAACCAAAGATAAGTTCGGCCGTGCCGGTTGGTTTAATGTCTACAGTATTTCCTCCAAAGATGCGATCGAATAACTCACTGTTTACCTGAAGTTTTGGAACCATACTTTTGCGCGGCTTATTGTTCAAATCATCAGCGGCCACACGTGAGCGCCAGTATTCGCGCATAGACTTTTTATACATGTAGTCTTTGTACTCCTTCATGTTCATGTATGTTTCAGGACGATAATCAATGTCATCGCCAATCTTTTGCTTTACATCGTAATTTCCTGTCTTGGGATTATACTCAACATCTGTTTTTACATTGGAAGGGTTTTCAAGATAAAGTTTAGATTTAGGATCCAACTGAGGCGGTTTACCGTTATTATCTTTAAAATCGAAAGGCAATGGCTCTGTAATAGGACTGTCAAGGGGCATAGACCACTGATTGCGGCTTGCCGCAAACACATCCTCTTGCTGTGAATCTTTTGTTTTGGTAACCACCCCCATTAAACAGGCCGTGGCACTGGTAACCAGAACAAAATTTATCAGTCCGCTTGCTCTCACTCCGTATTAAAAGTTTTTTAAGGCTGCTTTTATTAATAATTCAACATTCTCTGTACTAACTCCCTGTTGCTTTGTAGCCTTTTCTAGCGCTTTTTCGGCTGAAGCTTTCGGAAAACCTAGTGTAACCAATGCCATTAACGCCTCGTCTTTGTTTTTATTGTACGAAGTGCTTAAAATCTGACTGATTCCGCCCTCATGTTTTCCCATTTTTCCTTTAAGGTCTACCACGATACGTTGCGCCGTTTTATCGCCAATACCTTTGATGCTTTTTAGCATAGGAACATTGGCCGTGTTAATGGCGCCCGCAATCTCGGTAGCACTCAGGCTTGAAAGCATAAGCAGGGCACTTCCGCCGCCTACCCCGCTAACGGAGATAAGTTTACGGAAAAGATCGCGCTCTTCGTCATCATAAAAACCATAAAAACGAGGATTGTCATCACGAATATAAACGCTTTCTATAAAAAGTTGTATTTCTTTCTGATCGCCTATTTTAGAGAAGGTATTAAGAGAAATAAGCACGCCATAACCTATCCCACCGGCTTCAATCACAACGTGAGCGGGATTTTTAGAGGTAACATACCCTTTGATATAATTTATCAGCGACATAGATAGTTTTTTACCGATAAATTATTTTCTGTTCTGGGCGTCTACCACCGACAAAATTATCATGTTTACAATTTCACGTACGCTGCTTCCAAGCTGAAGAACGTGAAGTGGTTTATTAAGCCCCATTAAGATGGGACCAATTGCTTCGGCACCACCTAACTCCTGCATTAATTTATAAGCGATATTTCCTGAAGCTAGGTTTGGAAAAATAAATGTATTTACATCTTTATCTACCAAAGTACTAAAAGGAAACTGTTCTTTTAAAAGCGCGTTATTTACCGCAAAATTAGCCTGAATGTCGCCATCTACCACTAATCCGGGATAATTGGAATGGAGTATTTTAACTGCTTTGGCCACTTTGTTCGGAACCTCACCTTCAGCAGAACCGAAGTTGGTATAAGACAACATGGCTATCCTTGGGGTAATGTTGTATTGCTTAACCGTATTTGCGGTAAGTACTGCTATATCTGCAAGCTCTTCCGCTGTAGGATCAGTGTTCATGGTTGTATCTGCAAAAAAATACGGACCACGTTTTGTAACCATTATGTAAAGACCGGCCACCCTGCTTACACCCTTTTGAACGCCTATTACTTCAAGAGCCGTTTTAATAGGCTGCCCGTACTTTCTTGTTAAACCGCTGATCATTGCATCGCCCAGGCCATACTCCACCATCATGGAACCATAATAATTCCTGTCGCGCATCAATTTGCGTGCATCGTGCTGCGTAAGGCCGCGGCGCTGACGTTTGCGCCATAAAAGATCTCCGAATTCCTGAAGCTGTGATTCTTCGGCAAGTGCAGGATCCACAATTGGCATGTCGGCAAGTTCAATATGATGTTCTTCAGCCATGCGCTGAATTTTTTCTTTATTTCCTAAAAGGATAGGTTTTGCGATTCCTTCATCGCGCACAACCTGTGCGGCTTTAAGAATTTTATAGGTATCGGCTTCAGCGAATACAACGCGTTTTGGATTGCTCTTCGCTTTATTGGCAAGGCTTCTCATAAGCTTGTTATCTTTGCCAAGACGGTTATCCAATTCTGTTTTATACGCGTCCCAATCTTTAATAATACGTTTGGCCACACCACTGTCGATAGCTGCCTTTGCTACGGCAGAAGAAACGGCAGTAATTAAACGGTTATCCATTGGTTTTGGAATGATGTATTGTTCGCCAAAACTCAGGTTCTTAGAACCGTAAGCAAGGTTTACATAATCAGGAACAGCTTCTTTTGCAAGGGCTGCAATAGCTTTGGTTGCGGCCAGTTTCATCTCCTCGTTGATGCAGGTTGCGCGCACATCCATGGCTCCGCGGAAAATAAAGGGAAAGCCAAGAACATTATTAACCTGGTTGGGATGATCGCTTCTGCCTGTAGCCATAATGATATCAGGCCTTGCAGCTATAGCATCTTCGTAAGAAATTTCGGGAGTAGGATTGGCAAGGGCAAATACGATGCATTTTTTATTCATGCTTCGAACCATATCCTGGTTAAGAATATTTCCTTTTGAAAGACCAACAAAAACATCGGCACCTTTTATCGCTTCTGCAAGTGTATTGATATTTGTTTTATCTGAAGCGAAAAAAGATTTGTACTCATCAAGATCCGTACGGCCTTTATGCAGTACACCTTTACTGTCAAGCATTAAAATATTTTCTTTTTTAACTCCAACCGCAATATACATTTTAGCGCATGAATTGGCTGATGCACCTGCACCATTAATCACGAGCTTTACATTGCCCATTTTTTTACCGGCAATTTCAACTGCGTTAAGTAATCCAGCCGCAGAAATAATGGCTGTTCCGTGCTGGTCGTCGTGCATTAAGGGTATATCCAGAATTTCCTTTAATCTTCGTTCAATTTCAAAACATTCGGGAGCCTTTATATCCTCCAGGTTTATTCCTCCAAATGTTGGCGCAATGTTCTTAACTGTTTGAACAAACTCATCAATATTTTTAGTGTCGATTTCAATGTCAAACACATCCAGATCGGCAAATATTTTAAAAAGCAATCCTTTACCTTCCATAACCGGCTTGGAAGCAAGGGCACCAATATCTCCGAGTCCAAGAACGGCGGTACCATTGGATATAACGGCTACAAGGTTTCCTTTGGCAGTATATTTATAAGCGTCTTCGGGATTTTTTTCAATTTCAAGACACGGCTCAGCTACGCCAGGTGAGTAGGCAAGGGTAAGATCGCGTTGCGTACTGTAGGGTTTTGAAGGGATCACTTCAATTTTGCCGGGACGACCTTGTGAGTGGTAATCCAGGGCATCTTCTCTTCTAAATTTGGCCATGGTTTTTTTTAAAAACAGAATTCGAAAATACGAATAATTTTGGTGGAAAGGAATATGTTAAACTGTTGATTGTCAGTACAATAAATAAATAGTTTTAGAAGATATCCCTTAAATATCGGAGATGTTTGAAATGAGAACCCTTAAAGAAGAATTTAACCTCTAAACGCTTGCCACAGAAGGAATTTGTGAAGAAGCGGAAACCGGGATTATAAGTTAAATTAGTAATATCTTTGCAGCGTGATTGACGCCTACTCTGACCATATCCAGTCTCTTATCAGATCCTTGCCTGAAACACCGGGGGTTTATCAGTATTATGATGCGGAAAATACTCTTTTATATGTAGGCAAGGCCAAGAACCTGAAAAAAAGGGTTTCCTCTTATTTCAGCAAGGTGCATGATAACGCGCGTTTACGCCTGATGGTAAGAAAAATTACGGATATAAAAACCGTAAAAGTTAACACCGAACTTGATGCACTTATACTTGAAAATAATTTAATTAAAAGTTTAAAGCCGCGCTACAACGTTAATTTAAGGGATGATAAAACATATCCGTGGATCGTTTTGAAAAAGGAAAGATTTCCAAGACTGATGTATACCCGCAATAAAGTAATGGACAAAAGCGAGTATTACGGCCCTTATGCATCAGTAAAATTAATGCATACGCTGCTTGATCTCATCAGGCAGATTTATCCTTTACGAACCTGCAGTTATGATTTAAGTGAAGAAAATATTAATAAAGGAAAATTCAGGCCCTGTCTGGAGTTTCACATAGGAAGATGCAAAGCGCCCTGTGTAAATAAGCAAGGGATTGATGAATACAATGAAAACATCCATGAGATCAGACAAATTTTAAAAGGCGACCTTGGTTTCGCGCTGCGTGATCTTAAAGAAAAAATGCACCAGGCCAGCGACCGTTATGATTTTGAAGCTGCGGAAAGCTTAAAAAAACGAATTGATATTTTAAGTGTTTACCAGGGTAAATCAACCGTAGTACATCCATCAGTAACAGATACCGATGTGTATAATATTATCAGCGATGAAAAAAATGCTTATGTTCATTATTTTAAAATAAACAATGGTGCTATCATTCACGCACAAACTATAGAGCTGCGAAAAAAAATAGAAGAAACAGATGAAGAGTTATTGTTGTTCGCCATTCTTGAATTCAGGGGAAGGTTTAACAGCAGCAGTAAGGATATTTTAGTTCCGTTCGCGCCGCACATTGAGCTTCCGGGCTGCGAATACATTATTCCTAAAATTGGAGACAAAAAACATTTAATGGATTTATGTTTCAGGAATGCAATGGCTTATAAACAGGAACGTGAAAAACAAATTGCCTTAACAGATCCTGACCGGCATACTGAGCGCATCATGAAGCAGATGATGAAGGATTTGCGGCTAACGGAACAACCGCGCCGCATTGAAGGATTTGACAACAGTAATATACAGGGCGCCTATGCCGTAAGTGCCATGCCGGTGTTTATTGACGGCAAACCTGCTAAAAAAGAATACCGTCACTATAACGTAAAAACAGTGGAAGGCCCTAATGACTTTGCCACCATGGAAGAGGTAATAACAAGAAGGTATTCGCGGGTGATAGAAGAAAATCTTCCTTTACCGCAGTTAATTGTAATTGATGGTGGAAAAGGCCAATTGGGCGCGGCGGTGGAGAGTTTGAAGAAACTTGGTTTGATGGGAAAGGTTGCCATAATAGGTATAGCTAAACGACTGGAGGAAATTTATTTTCCGAATGACCCTCTGCCATTATACCTTGATAAACGCAGTGAAACGTTAAAGGTGATACAACATATACGGGATGAGGCGCATCGCTTCGGAATCACACATCACCGGAATAAAAGAAGCAGGGAAACATTTAAAACAGAGTTAAGCGAAATAAAAGGAATAAGTGATAAAACCGCTGAGCGATTACTGCTTGAATTAAAAAGCGTAAAGAACATTAAAGAAGCCAGTTTTGAAGAACTGGAAAAAGTAGTTGGCAAGAGCAAGGCTTCACTTGTTTTCGATTATTTTAAAGAAAATAAAGATTAACTTTAAAACCATGCCGGCAAAGTTTTTCATAATCGCCTTATTTATTTCGTTGGTTTCTCCGGCGCAAAATAATTTAAGATTATATACAGGAACCGGCATTCCATTTACCTTATCTGTTGCAGATTCAGCGGTTAACAAAAAACCTGAAGTGGATGTGCTTTTAGAAAAGATAAATGACGACAGTATTAAAATAACTATTGTTTTAGAAAATAAACTAACCGCTAAAGAAACTGTATTTCTGTTAGAAAAAGGCAAGCCTGTTAAAAATAAGGAGTTTAAATACCTTGTGGAATTAAAAAAAAATAAAATAAAAATTTCATATTCGGGCATTGAAGATATTCTTCCGCTTCCTTCGCCCCTTGTGCCACCCAAGCCGGTTATTGATACCAGTTATAAATTAAAAAATAATGTGCTGGGCCATTATTGCGAATTAAAAGAAGGGAAAGCTGTATATTTTAATAATATTCCGAAGAAAGGAGAATGCCTAAAACCCATGGCGCAGACGTATGTTTCATACATGAATGCCTTATCCGCCCGCGCTGAAGTTGAAGATGATAAATATAAAATTTTTGAGAACACCTGTTTAAATAATTGCATCTCCGTGAGTCAATTAAACCAAATGCTTTTGCAGGTTAATTTTGAGATAGAAAAATTGAAACTAATACGATTGGCGTATTCTCATATAGTGGATAAAGGAAACAAAGCTAAACTGGACAGCACTTTTAAACTGGAATCTTCCAAAAATGAATTGGCTGTTTTCTTTAAAAACATAAGCGAACATAAAATAAAGGCAGGAACTGAATGCATGGTAGCATCAGGCGACAAAGAAATTAATCAGTTTTGTGAAACGCTTTCGGTTTATTCAAATGATACGGAAAGGTTTAATACATTTAAAAAAACATATTCGCTGTTATGCTATTCTACCGCTCAGGTTAAGTTAGTTTTAAATCAATTCATTCATGACCGCGAAAAACTGGAGGTTGCCAAACTCCTTTATTACCATTGTACGGATAACGATAATTTTATGAGTGTAACAGAGGTGTTTTCGTATAACACCACCGCCGCTGATTTAAAAGATTTTGTAAGTAAGCAGAAAAATTAAAAAAATGGAGTACGAAATTAAACCACGAAATAAATTCAGCCTGGGCCTTAAAGAACTCTGGCAATATCGTGAGCTTTTTTACACCTTTACCTGGCGTGATGTAAAGATCAAATACAAACAAACCTATTTGGGGATGGCCTGGGCTTTGTTTCAGCCAATTGTAATGACAATCTTATTCACATTAAGCTTTGGCAAGATTATTAGCAGCAATACCGCACTTTCCTTGCCATATCCTGTTTTTGCATTGAGCGGTTTTATTTTGTGGAATATTTTTTCATCGGGTTTATCCAACGCGGGCAACAGCATGATTGCTAATTCAAACATGATCAAAAAAATTTATTTTCCAAGGCTTATTATTCCTATCTCATCCATTCTGGTTTCATTAATTGATTTTGTAATTTCGTTTCTCGTATTTATTCCGGTGCTCTATTATTATGGTTGTGGTTTTCATCTAAGATCACTCGTATTAATTCCCCTCAGTTTATTATTAACCTGCTTTTGTACATTTGGATTAGGAACATTTTTAGCGGCGTTAAATGTGAAATATCGTGATTTCAGGTATATCCTTCCGTTCTTCATTCAGGCTTTATTATTTGCAACACCGGTTATATATCCGGTAAAAATATCCGATAATTCTTTGTTTGGATTTATCATGCAATTTAATCCGATGAGTGCACCTATAGAACTATTCAGAAACTCTTTTTCTAACTACAATTTAAATATCCAGGATATAATCATCAGCGTTGTTGTTTCATTGTTTTTATTTATCGGTGGAATTTATTACTTTAGAAGAACTGAAGCCTATTTTGCCGATCTAGCCTAAAATGAAGCCCATACTGGAGATTAATAATATTTCTAAAAAGTTCCGCATTAACCACGAGCTTCAGCCATATTTAAGTTTAAGGGATAAGCTTTCGCATGTATTCAGAAAGCGCACCTCTATTGAAGAGTTTTGGGCCTTAAAAGATGTAAGTTTTAACGTGATGCCGGGCGATACCATTGGCATTATAGGGAAAAACGGTGCCGGTAAATCAACGCTTTTAAAAATTCTTTCAAGAATAACTCCACCAACAAATGGACAAATTAAATCCAGAGGCCGTATCGCAAGTTTACTTGAAGTAGGCACCGGTTTTCACCCTGAGTTAAGCGGCAGGGAAAATGTTTTTTTAAACGGGAGCATTTTAGGCATGAAACGTTTTGAAATTAAAAAACAATTTGACGCTATTGTTGATTTTGCCGGCGTTGAAAAATTTATTGACACACCTTTAAAACATTACAGCAGCGGGATGCAGTTAAGGCTTGCATTTGCCGTTGCAGCTTTCCTTGAAAATGAAATACTGATCATTGATGAAGTTTTGGCAGTAGGCGATGCAGAATTTCAGAAAAAGTGCATGGGCAAGATGGATGAGGTGAGCAAGAGCGGAAGAACTATTTTATTTGTGAGTCACCAACTCGGAAGCATTTCAGTTTTATGTAAAACCGGCATTTTTTTAAATAATGGAATTATCGTTAATCACTCCGTCATTCAGGAAACAATTCAGCAGTACCTTGAATATCCCAAGGCCGGTGATGTGGCTTCGGAATACCAAAGAGAGATTTCTCAGTATTCTAATAAGGAACTGGCCATAAAAAGTGTAGTCTTTACCGACAACGTTTATAAACCAAAAAGAGATTTTTTTCACTCGGAAGATGTTAATGTAACATTTAATTTTTCAGGCAAAAACCTGGCGGCTTACACATTATTGGTTTGCGTGCTCAATACTTTAAAAACCCCGGTTTTTTCCGCTGAAAGCAAAATTACGGGAGATCATTTAACACTTAAAATAAACAGAGATTTTTTGACTCAAGGAGCCTATACACTAAGAATCAGAATTCATATTTTAAACGTTAAAACTGTAGATTACATTGATGATGATTATCATTTTAATATTATTGATACGAGCTCTGATTTTATAGTTTATAATAATATAAATTATTTTTATGGCAGTGTAATTGGCAATTATAAATGGTCTGAATAACTAAAATATGTTTTATAAAATTATTATTCGTTTTTTTCATTTTATCGAGATTTTTATATTCTCCTACTGGATATTTAATACTAAGAAGATTAAATCATCAGAAAATTTTAATGCCTTCTGGAGATTCAGAACCGGTTACAAATTTTATAAGAACACCCAAAAGATAACTTCGGGCACCAGTTATAAAGAACATCTGGCAATGGCGTTAAAAATAATTGAAGGGCATCTTGATAATATTGAAGGAGACATTGTAGAATGCGGTTGCTGGAAGGGATCAAGCTCTTCTAATCTATCAATTATAGCTAAACTATTAGGGAAAAAGCTGATCATTTATGATTCGTTTGAAGGCTTACCTGATATGGAAATTTCCGACAGAGAGGCATCCAAATATAACAGAGGTGAGTATCGGGGAATGCAAGAAGAAGTGAAAAATAACATCACAAATTATGGATGCATTGAAGTTTGTGAATTTAGGAAGGGTTGGTTTAAAGACACTTTATCATCTCATTCAGAAAAGATCTCACTTTTATTTATAGACGTAGATCTTGAGCCCAGCCTTAATGACTGCGTAAAGAGTTTATGGCCACACCTTTCAAACGGCGCATATCTTTTTACCGACGAATGCATGTTCTTAAATTATATTGCTTTATTTTTTTCTGAATCATGGTGGAAAAAAAACTTTAATTCAACTCCGCCCGGTTTATACGGAACGGGACTGGGAATACCTTTACTAAACCTTTATGTAGGACCTCATGAAATAAGAAGCGAATATTACAACCATCGGTCAAAAGGCGTAGGATACACGTATAAAGGCTCGGAAGCTGTCTGGAACAAAACTTATGAATAGACAAATTAAAAAATAAAAAAATGTTTTTAAATAAGGATATAAAGAAGCTGGCCCTCGATAATAAACTTACGTATCAAAACAATATTCCATTTCCACATATTGTTTTAGATTCCGTTTTCGATCCCAAAACATTAACAGAGATACACCAAGGTTTTTCTTTAATTGAAAACAACGGCTGGAACTATAAAAAAGTTGATGAAAATGAGATTAAAATGGCTTCAAATATAGATTCCTTCTGGCCTGATAATATTCAATCGTTTTTACGATATCTGAACAGCCAGGAGTTCGTTTCTTTTGTCAGCGAAATTTCTGGAATTCCAAATTTAATACCAGACCCCGATTTTATCGGTGGAGGGCTTCACCAGATATTGAAAGGTGGAATGTTGAAAGTACACGCTGACTTTAATACACATCCAAAAACCAAACTCGACAGGAGAATTAACGTCCTTATATATTTGAATAAAGACTGGAAATCGGAATGGAATGGACAATTAGAGTTATGGGATACGGGTATGACAAAAAAAGTTCAAAGCGTGTTGCCCGAGTTTAACCGTATGGTGATTTTTTCAACCACTTCAAATTCTTATCATGGGCATCCCACCGTTCTTAAGACTCCGGAAGGAGTTAGCCGCAGATCAATAGCCTTGTACTATTATACCAATGGAAGACCGGATGAAGAAAAGAACATGGCACATTCAACCTTATTTCAAAAGACCAATGAAAAAGAAACAAATCCAATAATATATAAATTAAAAATTAAAAAGTTTTTAAGTTTATTTATTCCGCCAATTTTTAGTGCCGTCATATATAAGATAAGGAAAAATAAAAATTAAAATTGCCAGAGCTGGAATTTGACTTAGGCCAACGTGAGAACTGAACATTCAGAAAATAATTTTGATGCAATAAGGCTTGTTGCTGCCTTGATGGTTGTGTTCGCACACTCTTTTCAAATAACGTCTAGAAGCTATTTAAACGAGCCCTTAAGGCTATTTACCGGCTCAATTGATTTCGGAAACCTGGGGGTGGCCATTTTTTTATTTATAAGCGGATTTTTAATAAGCACGAGTTTAAAAAAGGATCCAACATTTCTTTTTTTCTTAAAAAAAAGGATTTTGAGAATGATTCCCGGCCTTACAGTACTTATTATGTTTTCGGTATTTATCATTGGCCCGTTGGTGACAACCTTACCCGTAAAAAATTACTTTTCCGATTTTCATACCTACTCATATTTTAAAAATGTAATTATGTTTAGGCCGCAGTATACATTACCGGGGGGTTTTGAAACCTGCCCTGAGCCTTCAATTGTAAATGCTTCACTCTGGACGCTACCTTACGAATTCTTTTTTTATATGTGCCTCTTCGTTTTTCTTTTCTTTATAAAAAAAGACCAGATCATTCTCCGAATAGCCTTATTACTGCTGGCTTTATCAATTTTCATTCAACTGTACTTCGAACAACAGTTATTACTTTATCAGTTCAACATACCTTTCTTTCAGCTCAATATATTATATTCACTTAATCTGTTTAATTATTTTATTGGCGGAGTCATATTTCGCTTTTTAAATATTTCTGAAAAACACCAAAAAACCTTACTTATTATTTCGCTTGTTCTTGTGTTTGTTTGTGCTTTTAAAATAAACTGGATCAATAAAATCATTTTTTATCTTCTCGTGCCTTGCGCCACATTCTTTCTGGCTTTTCAGAACAAAATAAACTTGAGGAAACTAACAAAAAATGGCGATTATTCATATGGAATCTATTTATACAGTTTTTTAATACAACAAACTCTAATTTATTTTATAAACCGTACAGGTTTTAATCCGTATTTATTTTTTATTATTTCGGCCGTGCTTTCTTATGCCGTAGGATATTTATCCTGGCATCTAATTGAAGCTCCCTTCATAAAACTCAAAAAAGCCCTTTGATACAGCCGGAAGTTTCTATAATAATAATCAACTACAACACCTTTGATGTTACCTGTAAGTGTATCACAAGCATTTATTCAAATACCAAAGAGGTTGCCCTTGAAATTATATTGGTTGATAATGCCTCCACGGAATGTGACGCAGGAGAATTCAAGAAAAAATTTCCGGAAGTCACTTTAATCAAAAGCCAGGTTAATTTAGGTTTTTCAAAAGGAAATAATTTAGGGGTACAACATTCTAAAGGACATGTTATATTGCTGTTAAATAGCGACACTGAGCTTACAGAAGATTCCGTTTCAATTTGTTATAAGGAACTACAACTTAACAAGGAGTACGGAGTGATTACATGTAAACTGGTTTACCCAAACCAATCAATTCAAAATAATTGTCAAGCATTTCCTTCTGTGATAAAACTTATTTTAGAAAAACTTCGCATCCATAAATTAATGGGTCGTAATCAAACTTCAAAATACTTCCAGGGATTTTACTGGGATTATTCGAAGCCCGGCTTCCCGGACTGGGTGTGGGGAACTTTTTTTATGTTTAAGAAGGAAGTATTACTGCATTTAACTGATAAAAAGCTTGATGAAGATTTCTTTATGTATGTGGAAGACATGCAATGGTGCATGCAAATACATTCAGCCGGTTTTAAAATTTTATATACACCGGCCACAAAAGTCATTCACCACGGCGGTTTAAGCGGAGGAAACGCCCAATATAATATACGAACAAACATGAATTTATTTATTAAAAAAAATTACAACCCAATAAAATACTTTATCCTAAAGCAAAGAGAGAAGAATTTTCATTCGTAAAACGTATTAATCTTTTAATTAACTTCAAGTATTATGGCATTAAAATTATTAATTAAAAAAACACTGAATACCCTTCTTGGCTTGTTTGGTAAGGCACATTTAATAGAATACTGGCAGATTAAAAAAAATGAATTAAAGAATTTACAAAATATAAAAGATTTTTATAAAGGACTCATAAAACCAGGAATGAAAGTGATTGACATTGGGGCCAACGTGGGAAATTATTCGAAAGTATTTATTGATTTGGGTGCCGATGTAGTTGCTGTTGAACCTCAGAAATATTGCCAAAACATACTTTCACTCCGCTTTGAAAATAATTTGCATTTTCAACTGGTAAAGTCTGCCTGCGGTGAAGTTACTTCGTCGGGTCAGATTAATAAATCACAATCGCATACTATTGCTTCCATGAACTCAGAATGGATTGAATCTGTAAAAAAGACCAATCGTTTTGCGAAGGAAAACTGGAATGAAACCGAAACCGTGTCGATAACCACCCTTGATTTGATTATAAAAAATGATTTTAAACCAGACTATATAAAAATTGATGTGGAAGGGTATGAACTTAGCGTTTTAAAAGGTCTTAGCTATCCGGCTAACATCATTTCTTTTGAAATTACTTTACCCGAATTAAAAGACAACGCCGTTAAATGCATACAGGTAATAGAAAGGATTGGCGAATACAAGTATATTATACCTGATCAGTCACATTTTTCGGAATTAACTAACTGGCAAAATAAAGATGAAATAATTTCAACCATTGAACTTTTTTCAAAAAACCAAACTGTCGTATCCGCTGATATATTTGCAAAAAGAATTAATTCGTAATTGATCTGACAGGAATGCTAAAAAAAATAATAAACCTCATTTTCAACACTTCATTAAAGCAAAAAAAAGCGTTTTTGAAAGAAAATGTATTTACTGATTCTGATGAGAATGTTACCAGGCTCGTCAATATAGTAAAGAAAACAACAAAAGATTACAACGATTTCGTAATTGCCGACATCGGAGCATTTGATGGAGCCACATCTATTAAATTTTCGAAGGAATTCCCTAAAAACCGCATCCTGGCCTTTGAAGCAAATCCTGAATCATTTATACTGGCTCAAAACAATTGTAGCATTCATTCCAATATCCATCTTTTTAATGTTGCAATTTCCAGTCAGGACTGTATTTCTGAACTAAATATTACTAGAAACAAAGTTTCCTCTTCATTAAATAAAATATCAGCTACCTCGTCAGATACAAAGAACTACAATCAAGAACTGGCAACTGTTTCCAAAATAAACATAGAAACAAAACCTTTAGATCATTATTCAAAAGACCAGCAAATTCTGTTTATAAAAATAGATGTGCAGGGACACGAAATTCAAGTATTGGAAGGCGCCCCGGAAAGTTTAAAAAATGCACGGTATCTTCTGATAGAAATGAGCAATCATACCATTTATAGTGAAGGCTGTAAATATTATGAAGTGGACGCATGGTTAAGAAACCATAACTATAAACTGGTAGATATTATTGTTACGACAAGGAAAAGCGGATTATTTTTATCCGAATTTGATGCTATTTACATGAATCTTTCACATTCGTTATAATGGATCAGAAACCGATAAATAATTGTTGTGTTCTTGTTTTATCCTGCGATAAATACGCTGATATATGGCCACCGTTTTTTGACTTTTTTAAAAAATACTGGTCCGACTGCCCTTTCCCGGTGTATTTAGGCACTAACACTAAAGAATTTTATTTTGATAATGTAAAACAACTATTTTCAGGCCGCACCACCACCTGGTCAGACGAATTTGCAATTATTCTAAAACAAATTCCTGAAAAATATGTTATTATTATTTTAGAGGACTATTTTATTTATGAAGCAGTTGAAAATAAAAAGCTGTTTGCGTTCCTGGAATTAATGGAACAGAAAGAGGCGGCGTATATAAAACTAGGCGCTTTCCCTTCAAAATATGATCAATTATGGCCGCATACACCTTTAGAAGGAAATTCTGAAATTGGCGTAATTCAAAAAGGCAGCAAGTACAGGGTTTGTTTGCAAACCGCAGTGTGGAATAAAAATATTTTATCAGCCTTGTTAAATCCTTCCGAAAATCCGTGGCAGTTCGAAATAGAAGCAAGTAAAAGATCAGATCAGCTACCTAATCCTTTTTTGTGTGTAATAGCAGACCCGGGTAAAAAAATAGTTCACGGCCCAATCCAGTATTACTGCACTGCGCTTTCGGCTGGTAAATGGATGCGGGGCGCAGTAAAGCTTTGCAAAAAAGAAAAAATAGAGATAGATGTTGTTAACCGACCTGTGGAATCAGCCCTGGAAGCTCTAACGCGCAAATTTTATATCGCTTTACCCATTAACATGCGTAAGGGAATTGACTTTTTTAAAAACAGGTTTCAAAGAAGCGCATAATATGTTCTTAACAGGTTTAAGTATAATAATTCCAACAAAAGACAGAGGGGAAGTTTTTAGAAAAACTCTGGCCGCGGCATATCATTCAACAGAAAATATTTTATCAGAAATAATAATTGTAAATGACAGCAAGACCAAAACCCCTGTAATTGCCCCCAATTACAAGGATCGCGTAACGCTGATCAATAATCCCAAAAGCGGTGTAGCATCCGCCAGGAATCTCGGCGCAGAATTTTCACGCTTTCAAACTTTATTATTTCTGGATGATGATATTTTAATAAGTCCTGATAATATTGCCCACCTATCAAATATAATTACTTCACATCCCCAATCAGCGATCAATTTAAACTGGACATATCCAACAGATTTAACAGAACAAATCCGAGAGACACAATTTGGGAGGTACTTGTTTAAAAATGGGTTTACTTCCCTGAAAGGCTGGAGCAGTAACCTTAAATGGAATGATGATAAAATATTTGAAGTGGATTTTATTGCGAGTTATTTTCTCTGCATAAAAAAAGAGCAATTTAATGAGATCGGAAGGTACAACGAAAGTTTTCCTCACGCTGGTGCGGAAGATTTTGAATTTGCAACACGACTAAAAAAAAGCAATATTTCAGGCCTGTGTGATCCGCAAAGCATAGTTTTACATAATGAAGAAGACAGGAGTGAATTACGACCATGGCTTGAACGAAAGGAACGATCAGCCGAAACACGCAAAGTAGCGGTTAATATGGGACATACAGCACTTGAAATAAAATCATCTACCTTGAAGATCAAAATAATTCATTTGATCTATAACATTAAGGAAGTTTTATTTCTAATACTACGTGTTATTCCCAACCATAAAAGTTTTGATGTCATTTATTTTAAAATAACAAATATTTTAATGGCTGCATATTTATACCAGGGTTACTTTAAAATAAAAAAACCTTGAAAAATTTATTCAAATATATATACCAGCTCTTACCACTCAAAAAACAACTGTTTTCTGTATTAAAGTTCTTTCATCTTCCTCATTCAATTTATAAGCATTTATATTTCGAAGGAATACTGAAGATCAAATTTGATTCTCATAGTTTTTTAATAAGACACTACGGATTTCAATTAGAAAATGAGATTTTCTGGAAAGGTTTAACGAATGGATGGGAAAAAATATCAATCCAATTATGGATTCAACTTTCAAAAAATGCCGACGTAATTGTTGATATTGGGGCTAATACGGGAATTTATTCTTTGATATCAAAGACTGTTAACCCCTCATCTCAAGTACTGGCCTTTGAGCCTGTGAAGCGGGTTTACGAAAAACTATGTAGCAACTGCAAATTAAATTCATTTAATATCGAGTGTTTTGAATATGCAATATCCAACAGCGACGGGGAAGCCACTATCTATGACAGGCCAACACCTCATGTTTATTCAGTAGCGGTAAACAAAAATATTTCAGGCCTTCCAAACTCGATTCCAACAAAAATTAAAACCAAAAAATTAAGCACCCTTATTAAAGACCATGGTCTTTCAAAAATAGATTTAATAAAAATAGATGTTGAAACACATGAGCCCGAAGTGCTGGAAGGCATGGAGCACTTTTTAAAATTGTATAGGCCTACTTTATTAATAGAAATATTAAGTGACGAAATAGGGCAAAAAGTTCAGGCGCTTATTAAAGATATTGATTATTTGTATTTTAATATTGATGAGATTAACCCTCCAAAACTAGTAAACAAAATAGAAAAAAGCAGTTTTTACAATTACCTCATATGTTCGCCGCAAATAGCCAGAAATTTAAATTTAATTCCTCAGGGCCATTGAAAACAAAGGTAACATATATAATTTCTAACATCGATAAAGCACTTGCCTTTGAATGGATCGCCGAAGGAATCGATAAAGAGAAAATAGAGTTAAGTTTTATTTTATTAAACAGTTCAGATTCTTTTTTGGAAAATTATTTAATAAAGCGCCATTTTATTGTTAAAAGGATTCATTATAAAACCAAATCAGATCTGCCCCTGACATTTTTGAGGGTGGCTAAGTTTCTGCTGAAAATAAAACCAGACGCAGTACACACGCATTTATTCGAAGCTAATTTAATTGGCTTATCAGCAGCATATGTATGTGGCATTAAAAATAGATTTTACACAAGGCATCACAGCTCATATCATCATTCCTATTTTCCAAAAGCCGTTAAATATGACAGGATCTCTAATACATTATCTACAAAAATAATTGCCATTACTTCCAACGTAAAAGAAATTTTGCATGAAAAAGAAAATGTTCCGTATTTAAAAATCGTACTTATTCACCACGGCTTTAAACTTGACTTATTTGATAAAGTTTCGTCCACTGACATTAATAACCTGAAGATAAAATACGGCACATTAGATCACTACCCGGTAATAGGAGTAATTTCACGTTATACAGAATGGAAAGGCATCCAATATATTATTCCTGCATTTAAAAAACTGCTTTTGCAATACCCAAAAGCTAAACTGATCCTGGCAAACGCTCAGGGCGATTATAAGGCAGAAGTTTCAAAGCAACTTCAAACTATCGATCGCAATAACTACATGGAGATTGACTTTGAAAATAATCTGTTCGCACTCTATAAACTGTTTGACGTTTTTGCACATACTCCAATTGATAACCACTCCGAAGCTTTTGGCCAGGTATATGTAGAAGCACTGGCATCCTCTGTCCCTTCAGTTTTTACACTCTCCGGGATTGCTAACGATTTTATTGAGCCCGGCAAAAACGCTTTGGTTGTGCCTCATCAAAACTCAGATGAAATATTAGAAGCGATTCGTACTTTATTAACTAACTCCGAACTAAAATCGAAATTAGTGAATGCCGGACTTTCAGATGTTAATAAAAAGTTTCCCTTATCAAAAATGTTGAAAGAATTAGAACAATTATACTTACAAGCCAATTATGATTAAAGATCTGGTTTCTATAATTATTCCCTGCTACAATAGTGCTGAATTTATTTCAGAAACTTTAGATAGTATCTTGATCCAAAAAGATTCTAATTTTGAAATCATTATCGTAAACGACGGAAGCACCGATACAAGTGCGCAAATTATTCTTGCCTATACTGATCCGCGAATTACTTATTTCTATCAACCTAATAGTGGTGTTTCTTCAGCCAGAAATTTCGGGTTTTCACAAAGCAAAGGCCAATACATAATTTTTTTTGACGCCGACGATTTAATGACCGCTGATTATATCAGCAGTAGACTACAGGGTTTAAAAAATTCGAACTTTGACTTTATCTGTGGAAGAGTAATAAAATTTCAGTCGCAACAAAACAACAGGGAGCTAATTAAAACCAATGAGTATTACAGGGGAACTTCTTCTTCCATTGTTCCGGAAATATTATTATACAATCCTATCGTTACTACTTGTCCTTCTAACTACATGTTTAAGACTTCATTTCTTACAAGAAACGATCTTTGTTTTAATGTCGCCCTGGCCAGTACAGCCGATAAATATTTTTTATTGCGGTGCGCAGTTAAGGGTAAAACGGAATTTATCAATACGTGCTCACCGCTGTTATACAGAGTGCACGGGCATAGTATGTCACATTTAATTTCCAAAACACTTGTAGCAGATAACGAAATGTACCATGCATTAGTAATTAACAATAATTTGATTCCCGCAGAAATTAAAAATAAAAGCT
>JAOQAF010000034.1 GCA_025963735.1 Bacteroidota bacterium | reverse complement strand
CGCCACCTGAGTTCTTCAACAAATGAATTAAACATATTAGCCTTAAAATTACAAATTTTCTTTGTGTTTAAAGGCTTGCGGGCAATTAAAGATTTTGTAAATTAGGCTCATGTTTATTTATAATGTTACGGTAAATATTACGGAGGAGGCGCATCAGGAATGGCTTGCATGGATGAAGGAAATACACATGCCCGATGTTATGAAAACCGGATGCTTTGTTTACAGCCGGATACTAAAAGTTTTGTATGTGGATGACGAGGGACATACTTATTCTATTCAATATAATTTTTTAGAAATGACGGATATTGAAAAATATCAAAAAGAGTTTGCGCCTGGTTTGCAGGCGGAGTATAAGCGAAAGTTTGAGGGTAAATACACGGCTTTCCGCACGCTTTTGCAGGTGGTGGATTGAACGCCGTTTTTTTTAATGGTTGATCGACAGCAATATAAGGGCCGATTTTGTTTTGAAAAGTTGACACAGATTACAATGATTAAATTTAAGTGGATTGGCGTTTTGATCTGTGAGTGGTGTGACCGATTACACTCAGCGTTACAGTAATAAACACTCATTTGGGAACCGGTAATAACACGGGTTTACAGAAACAAAAAATGCCGGTAACCACACCAGCATTTTTTGAACCAAAGCAACCAATTGTTTAACCCTTAATTATAACAACTGAAGCTTACTCTCTTAAACAAGCAACAACTAGTTCATTTTAAAAGGAGGAATTTTTCCTTCTTTCATTAATTGCAAACTTTTCTTTTTATGTTCCTCAAAACTCCCGAAGGCTAATGCATCAAGCATTTCGGTGCGAGTCATATCGGGATTGCCAAATTGTTTGCGAATGTCTTCCGAACAACGGTCAACATACTTTTCAAATTTTAATGGGGCCCAAACGTATTCTTTTTTTACGGCATCTTTCTTAATAGCAAATTCCTTAGGAAGTTCGCCTTCAATCTTGGATTTAATGTCAAGACCTTCGTAAGTCTTAGGTAATTGACGGTTATCAAACATGAATGGTTTACTGATCATAATGACATGTTTTTTACGTTTAGGATCTATCATAGATAATCCTTCAATACGTAAGCCCTTCTTTTTAAGAGTTCCGTATTTACTTTCAAAGTGTTTTAGTATTTCAAACATGATTATTGGAATTGGACTTCTAAGTTAGTCATATAATTGTTAATAACTTTATTTTTTAGACGAAAATAAATTGTTTAAGGCATAAAGAAGGTTAATAAGCGGTTTCTAACCTGTTTAAATCCTGTTAGATACGCGTTGAAAAGAAGTAACATGCTGACAATTAATCTGTTGTAAACACTCCATAAATCAAGGCTAAAAAGACTAAAAAAGAGCCGTTTTTTTCGCTGAATAAAAAACAGATTGTTAATTCGATTAGTCCTTTTTATAGATTAAAACGTTAAAAACGTAAGGATTTAACCTTTTTATTTGCTCGGTACGCTTAATCCCTTTAGGCATAGGCTTTTTATTAGAAGTACGTATGCTGTCGGCGCTAAGTGAGCGGATAGATTTGATAATATCGGAAGATTTGATAGCAAAACCTGTGGCTTCAGCGTTGGTTATCTTGCCGCGTATGACTCCAATTATGTTTCCCTGCTCATCTAAGAGCGGACCACCGCTGTTTCCGGGATTTACAGGAATTGATACCTGATACATCGTAGTGTCATTAGAGTACCCGCTTAATGAACTTAAAGCCCCTTCGCCATATACCATGTCTTTCCGGGGATATCCTAATGTAAATACTTTTTCACCAACCTCTGTGTTTCTTTCGGTGAGAGAGTAGGGTACCTGCCAGTTTTTGAATAATTCCCTGTTCTCAATTTTTAGAACCGCCAGATCCAGGGCTGGATCAGTAATTATTACTTTGGCCACAGCTCTTTCAAAGCTTTTATTTTCTATAAACACGCTGTCGGCGCCACTGATCATGTGCAGGCTGGTAATGATATATCCTGAATTGTTTAACGCAAAAGCGCTTCCCTGCATATTGGCAGGAGCATGCACAGGTTTTTGACTTCCTTCTTTAATACCCTCTACAATCGCTTCATTTGACGCCTTTAGCTTTAGTCCTAATTCGGTGATCTGATTAGTTATTTGATGACCACCGGGACTTAAAATTGCAATTGCGCCTAATACAACCACGAATGCCGTGCTGGCAGCTACCGCAGCTGTTTTTCCATAACGTTTTAGAAACGTTTCTCCTGAATTAATAGAAACCACTTTGGCATCATTCCCAAATTCCTGTGAATGAATGGTGTTTAGTTTCGTTTTAAGATTACTTACCTCGTTATAATTTTCTAACGAATTAATAAGTGCTTTATGCTCATTAAAAGCCATGGCAAACAATTCATCGGTACTTAAACGACTTTCGAAATCCGCAGCTTCATCCACGCCCAGCTTGCCATTTAAATAATTATCAAATAAATCTGTATTCCTCATTTTCTTTCTATTTCACTTTTTAAAACGGCGCCTTTATCAAAAAACGACTTCTTTAACCGCTGCAAACATTTATATTTTTGGTTCTTGGCATTATCGGCATTGGTGTAACCAAATTTTTCGGCTATCTCATCCATGCTGAGTTTACTTACATAAAAATCTTTAATAATGGTGGCACAGGGCTCGCCAAGTTGTAAAAGACTTTGGTTCACTTTCTCAAAATCCTGTTCTTGCTGTTCGTGAAAGCTTATGTCTTCACTCACATCTGCAATTGCAGCATCTTTATCTTCCTTAATTAAAAAAGTTCCGCCATTCTTTTTTAATTGTTTTAACCATAACCGCTTTGCTACCGAATAAATAAAAGTTTGCAGCTGACAGTTTAGTTCAAAGTGTGGTTTTTTAGAGTTTTCAAACAAAACAATAATTGTTTCCTGATACACATCTTTAGCGGCATCGGAAGTTCCACTATTATTCACAACAAGTTTAAGAACGAGATTATAGTACTTTTTATACAAGGCTGTTAAAACCTCATTGTTTCCTGTCCGCAAGCCTTGTAAGAACTGGCTGTCGGTAAGTTGCAAATTTGATTTTGACATGGTGCCTTGTTGAAGTTAATACGGTTTTTTTGTAAAGGTAACCCGTTTTTAGGTGCAAGTTATTGGTTTTAGTTTTTAGTTTAATTTTTGAAAAGCTAAACTTTATTTTAACATGCTACTAATCAGTAATTTATGATTTTCTTTACATTTTAATTAAAAAAAAGGGTTACCTATTTCAAATTCCGGTATCAATAAGAAATTAAACAAAAAAATCTAAACAAAATGAAAAAAGTAATGTCAATTATCGCTGTAGCTTTATTTACTGCTACATTCGTATCATGTGGTCCTTCTGCTGAAGAAAAAGCTAAAATGGAAGAAAGAGCTAAAATCGTTGCCGATTCAATCGCTAACGCTATCAGCGCTTCAATGAATTCAACTACAACTGAAACTGTTGTTACTGATTCAGCTGCAGCCACTACTACTTCAACTGTAGAAACTCACCACTAATATTTTCCGCCCTTACCGGCGGTAGTACTAAACACTTTGTGTTAGTTAGTTAGCTGATTAGCCCCGTACCTTGTGTTCGGGGCTTTTCTGTTTTAATTATTTTATTATTTTTGCTCATATGAAAACAATATATTTTTCTTTAAGCCTTACTTTATTAATCATATTAGGCTCATGCGGCCCGGCTGCTGAAAGCCGTGAATCAATGCAATCCCGTGCTAAGAATGTTGCTGATTCCATAGCCAATTTAATTAAAACGTCAATGGCAGAGGCTGAAACTCCGGGCCCCGCCGCTGCAGTTAAACCGGATACCACCGCGGGAAAAACACCTTCTGCCACTCCGGTTAAATAATACCAACCTTCCCCGAGAGGTAAAAACAAATCATAAAACCTCTTAAAGCCGCACAATATCTGCTTTTGAAGACGTCATATTCCTTAAAAGTAGTTTATCTTTGCAATTCAATTATGGAAATTACTGTACAACAAGTTATCGACGCGTTAAAATATGTGGATGACCCGGACCTTAAAAAGGATCTGGTAACCCTAAACATGATTAAGGATGTAGTAGTGAATGGAAAAAACATTTCATTCACGGTAGTGCTAACGACGCCTGCCTGCCCTATGAAAGACATGATTCATAATGCCTGCATGAATGCCATTTTACATTATGTGGATAAAGAAGCTGCTGTAAAAATTAACATGACTGCCACCGTTACTTCTAAAAAAGAAAAGGACGAAACAACATTACGTGATGTAAAAAATATTATTGCCGTTGCAAGCGGAAAAGGAGGAGTTGGAAAAAGCACCATTGCAGCCAATCTGGCTCTAGGTTTGGCACGTCAGGGAGCTAAAGTAGGATTTGTTGTCGCAGATATATTTGGTCCTTCGCAGCATATTTTGTTTGGTGTTGAGCGAGATGCGCCGGGGCCCGGTGAATTTGAGGGACAAAAAAAAATGTCGCCTGTTATCAGTTACGGCGTTAAAATAAATTCCATTGGTTTTTTAGCGGGGCCTAATCAGGCCATTGCATTACGTGGGCCAATGGCTACAAAGGCTTTATCGCAATTATTTTATGATACAGTATGGGGCGAACTTGATTATTTAATTGTTGATCTTCCGCCGGGCACAGGCGATATTCAAATAAGTTTATGCAGTCAGGTTCCGTTAACAGGCGCTGTGATTGTATGTACACCGCAGGCTGTTGCTATATCCGATGCGCGAAAAGGAATAGCACTTTTTCAATTACCGCAAAAAAATATTCCTATATTAGGATTGGTAGAAAACATGTCGTGGTTTACTCCCGCTGAATTACCGGACAATAAATATTATTTATTCGGAAAAGACGGTATTAAAGATCTTGCAGAAGAAATGAATGTTCCTTTATTGGCACAAATTCCCTTGGTGCAAAGTGTTCGCGAAGCTTCCGATATTGGTCGCCCGGCAGTGTTACAGGAAAATACTGAGCAGGCTTTGAGCTTTATGGAACTTGCTCAACATGTGGCGCAGCAGGTTGCCATTAAAAATGCAGTTTTAGTTGAGGCTTAAAGAGCAAGAACGAATTTATTTTGAGTTGAACAAATGTCAGAGGATTTGCATTCAAGCACCCAACCTTTTCTCAAAAACTCATGTATAGTAATGTAACCTAAAAATTACTATGAAAAAAACCTTTTTTATCCTGCTGGTTTTTACTGTTGTTGGATTTATTTCCTGCAAAAAGAAAGACCCCGCACCAACAGCCGAACCCACTCCGGCAGCTACAAATACTGACACTTATACCTCACTTAAAGATTTTTATTTTAAAAACGGCGTTAAGAAACAAACTTTTCTTTTTAACGCTGCTGATGGTGGAAGCTTTATCACAGCCCAGGGAACTACACTTCAAATCCCTTCCGGATGCTTTTCAGGAAACGGAATCGTGAGTCTGGAGTTCAGTGATATTTACAAGAAAAGCGACATGTTGCTTTCAAATATGGGAACCAGCATGTTTGGTGGAGCACCGTTACTATCCGGTGGCGAATTTTTTATCAAGGCTCGCGTAAACGGCATTCCCGCCCAAATTACCAATAGCATGGCCATTAACATTCTTCAACCTAAGAATGCGAATGATACAACCGGAATGCAGGCTTTTGTAGCTGCCAGGGATTCAGCCGCCATTATGAACTTTTCATGGGTTAATAGCCCTGATAATGTTCAAACAAACGCGACCAATTATGTGTTTTCACTTTATCAATTTAAAGCTCCTGTAGATTCAGGCTCGTGGTGCAACAGCGATAATCCCGGATACTTTTCATCATATCCTCAAACCGTTTTAACCATGCACCCTTCACAAACAGGATACCAGGCAGATGTTTTTCTGGTGTTTAAAAACATAAAAAGCATGGTACACGTTTATGATAGCAGTGGAGATTTTCCCTATTTCTATGCTCCTGTCGGACTGCAATGTACAGTTGTTGCTTTAGGTTTAAAAGACGGCAAGTTGCAGTCATCTTTTATTCCAATAACAATTAGCAACAATCAAACGGTGAATTTCACATTAGCAGAAACAACTAGCGAGGCCTTTAAAGCTAGCTTAAAAGCGTTAGATTAAACAGGTTCGCGTAAACACGCTTAATCTTTCTTTTCTTTTTTGGTATCGTTTACGTTAAACTTAAATACCAGGCCGGCTTGAAGTACGGCCCCTTTTTCGTAACCGATTTCAAAATTGGCACCGAAATAATAATTGAAGTAATGCCTGTACCCCAGAGTGGGAGCAAAGTAAATGGTGCCCGGCAATCTTAAATTATAAGCCGCATTTTTTTTAACCTTCTGAACATCGGTGCTGCTGAAATCAATCTCAACGCTATTGTTGGTAAAGCCTAAGCCAACTCCAAGGTACAGATCATTCATTTTATTTTCAAAAGGTATATGCAGATTCGGACGAATACCTAAAGAGGCGCTTCTTATTTTGAATTTATAAGTATCTACTTCATCGGTTCCGGTAACCGCGCCTGCTTTTAAAACATTGTATCTATCTGTTACATTAAAGCTCACGTTCCAGAAAGAATAATTTAATCCGAGTCCGAAATATTCGCTTATTGCAAACTCTGTTCTAACGCAAACAGGATTTAATCCTTTAATAGCAGATATTTCAAACGATCCGTCGAACTGATCTTTAAATGCCTGTGTTTTGGTTGCCAGCTTAATTATGCCTTTATACAAATGCGGCACACCAATGTTGGCGCCGAAAACAATGTCGCCCTGATTAAAGCTTTGTCCGAATAAATTTCCAAACAGAAATAAAAAAAAGACGCAGGCGATAAAATATTTACGCGTTCTGATTTTCATTAAGTATAGTTTTATTTCTTTTTTAAATTATCAAGCATGTTCTCCACTAATTTCGGTATATCGTAAGTGGCACTCCATCCCCAGTGTTCACGCGCTTCTTTATCTACAATGCTTTTGGGCCAACTATCGGCAATGGCCTGACGGAAATCGGGTTTATATGAAATTGAAAATCCGGGTATGTGTTTTTTTATTTCGTTTGCAATTTCTTTCGGACTAAAACTGATTCCTGATAAATTATAACTGCTTCTTATTTTAATTTGTTCAGATGGTGCATGCATAATTTCAATGGTGGCTTTAATTGCGTCTTCCATGTGCATCATTGGCAATACCGTGTTCTCATTTAAAAAGCACTCATACGTTCCTGTCTTTAATGCTTCGTGAAAAATGTGAACAGCGTAATCGGTGGTTCCGCCGCCAGGAGCGCTTTTCCAGCCAATAAGACCGGGGTAACGGATGCTTCTTACATCAACATTGTGTTTGTTAAAATACCATTCGCACCAGCGTTCGCCGGCCTGTTTACTGATGCCATAAACGGTAGAAGGCTCCATAATTGTGTATTGCGGAGTACCTACCGTTGGAGTGGTGGGACCGAACACAGCTATGGAACTTGGCCAGAAAATCCGTGAAATGTGTTTTTCTTTAGCCAGCTCAAGAACATTAAACAAACTTTCCATGTTCAGTTTCCAGGCAAACATTGGGTTTTGTTCACCGGTAGCAGATAACATAGCCGCTAGATGATACACATGTGTAATGCCGTGTTTTTTTACAATTTCAAACAATGCTTTTTTATCCAGGGCGTCCAGAATTTCAAAAGGATTGTTTGGAAAAGCCGAAGCTCCTTTTAAATCGGAAGCCACCACATTGCTGCTGCCGTACATTTCTGAAAGCTTTGCCGTAAGCTCAACGCCTATCTGTCCGCCAGCCCCTATTATTAGTATTTTTTGGATATCTGTGATCATGTGTAAAATAAAGCTTTAAAACATTTTTTCGTACCTTTACAAACCTAATTAAATTTTTTGAGTTGTAGAATTTTTCATTTTTAGATTTACTCCTAAAAATCAGACAGTAAAAAATTCAAAAAAATTGTTGGGCTTGATAGTATAAACTGCAATTATTTTTATCATGGCTTTATTGGTTAACAGGGTAGACAAGAACATTCTTAAACAGCGTTTAATGGAAGAAACCATTGCGCGGAAAACCATTTCTTTTTACAGGTATGTAAGTATAGCCGATCCCGATTCGCTTAGAAATGAACTTTTTAAAAACTGGAGCAACCTTAGTTGTTTTGGCCGCGTGTATCTTGCACATGAGGGCATTAATGCACAAATGAGTGTTCCGGCCGATAACTGGCATGCATTTGTTGAATACGTTTATTCAATTCCCTTTTTTAAAGGCGTTGCTTTTAAACACGCCGTTGATGACAATGGAAAATCGTTTTACAAACTGATAGTGAAGGTGCGCGATAAAATTGTTTCGGATGGAATTAATGATCCGGACTTTGATCCCTCCAATACCGGTACTTATCTGAATGCCGAACAGTTTAACACGGCCATGCAAGAAAAAGACACTATAGTGGTGGACATGCGCAATCATTATGAAAGTGAAGTAGGAAAATTTGACGGCGCTTTTTGTCCTGATGCAGATACATTCAGGGAAGAGCTTCCTCAGGTTATAGAACATTTAAGAGGCAAGGAAGATAAAAAGATTTTAATGTACTGCACGGGAGGCATTCGTTGTGAAAAGGCAAGCGCATACTTTAAATATAAAGGGTTTAAAGATGTTAACCATTTGCAGGGAGGAATTATTCAATACGCTAAGGAAGTAAAAGAACAGAATCTTGAAAGCAAATTTAAGGGTGTTAATTTTGTTTTTGATGAACGTGTTGGCGAGCGGATCACGGAAGATATACTTTCAAAATGCCATCAATGCCAGCAGCCTTGTGATACACATGTTAATTGTAAGAACGATGATTGCCATCTGTTATTTATACAGTGCAGCTTGTGTGCCGATAAAATGAACGGATGCTGCACGCCGGATTGTGTAACTATTGCTGCCTTGCCAATAGAAGAGCAGCGCACCTTGCGCAAAGGCAGGGTAAAAAACGGACCGGAATGTTTGTCGGTTTATAAAAGCCGGCTGCGTCCTAACCTGGGAGAAATATTAAAAAATAATTTATCTTTAAAATAAAAATCACATGCCAATTTATCACAAGTTAGGGGAGATGCCACAAAAAAGGCACACCATTTTTCAGGACCCTAAAGGCAATTATTATTATGAGCAATTGTTTGGCACTGAAGGATTTCATGGAATGTCATCCTTGCTTTATCATGTGCACAGGCCAACTCAGGTAAAAGAAATTTTAAAGAGCTATCCGGTGGCGCCTAAAATTGCAGTGGATAAAAATATAAAGGCCATGCTTTTAAAAGGTTTTGAAATTAAACCTACCTCTGATTATTTAGAAAGCCGTAAAACGCTTTTAATGAACAGCGATTGTTATATAGGCCTGGCAGCACCTACTAAAAGCCAAACTCGATATTTTTATAAAAATGCCGATTGTGATGAAATGCTTTTTATTCATAAAGGAAAAGGAACCCTTAAAACTTTTATGGGTAATATTGATTTTGAATACGGCGATTACCTGATTATACCAAGGGGAATGATATACCAGATGCATTTTGAAACAAGCGATAACCGTTTATTGTTTTGCGAAAGCACATCTCCGTATTATACACCCAAACGTTATAAAAACACACAGGGCCAGTTGTTAGAGCACTCACCTTTTTGCGAACGCGATTATAAATTACCTGTTATGGGAGAGGTTCATAATGAGAAAGGTGATATTATGGTGAAGATTAAAAAGGAAGGAATGATGCATGAAGTTATTTATGCCACACATCCTTTTGACGTTGTTGGCTGGGATGGATACAATTATCCGTGGGGATTTTCCATTCATAATTTTGAGCCTATAACGGGCCGCATACACCAGCCGCCGCCTGTGCATCAAACTTTTGAAACAGCTTCTTTTGTAGTTTGCAGTTTCTGTCCGCGTTTATACGATTATCATCCTAAAAGTATTCCCGCGCCTTATAACCACAGCAACATCGATAGTGATGAAGTGTTGTATTATGTTGACGGTGATTTTATGAGCCGGAACAACGTTGAGGTTGGCCACATTACCTTGCACCCAAAAGGAATACCGCATGGCCCAGCGCCCGGAGCCATGGAACGCAGCATTGGCAAAACCGAAACTCAGGAGCTGGCCGTTATGATAGATACGTTCAGGCCATTGATGATAACAGAAGATGCAGTTGCCATTGATGACGGAAAGTATTATAAAAGCTGGGTGGAGTAAAAAAATTTCCTGTAAAATTCAGAAAATAAAACGCCAACCTTTTATCCTATAAAGTCTTCTCTGTTTTAAAATTTTGGCAGGTATCAATCGATACTAATAACCAAAACCTATTGCTAAGCCCGTGCGTAAAACAGGTGCAAGAGATTTTATGCTCATGCTAACCTTTTCGGGCTCAATAGTTTTGTCAATAGGAATAAACTGCTCAAAACCCTGCGTAGCACTGTTAATATCCTTAGTATAGTTTCTGAAATCAAAATTTGAACTGGTATTGGTTGCAACGATAGACCCCTGCATGTTCACCCAGCCTAAACCAACTCCAAGTATGGTCCAGTCTAACGCAATTTTATCCTTAATCAGTTTTTGAATTCCTATTTCTAAACCGCCACCAAACATTGTCAGTTTAAGATTTTGTTGAATGTCGCCTGAATAAGTTACGCCATTGTCATCTTTAAATTGTCCCGGGAAGGGAGATGATTTTATATCAAAAACATTTACGGTAACATATGGACCCCAATAAAATCCACGCAAGGCCTTTTTTTCTTTTCCATAAATTCTTAATTCTGTAACGTTACCAAAGGCAGTGCTTTTAGAATTTGCGAATGGATTGGCCGTTTGACCATTATAACTTGCACCTAAATAATCAGAAGCAGGAAACTTTACAGATGGCATATACTTAAAAGTGGTTTGAATTGAGGTGCGTTCGCCAATAGCTCTTTCCTGAGAAACGCCAAACATAAAGAATGCCGGACCTGGCAGCAAATTAATTTTGGTTACATTTTTTTGTGCAATTAATACGGCGCTTGATAAAATATAAGCGGCTAACAGGCTAATTGTTTTTAGTTTCATGGTGCTTTGTTTTTGTAGTTTGATTTATAAATTAATGGAATGGGTTAAAATTTTTTTATCAAGAAATACAACGTATTTTAAAAATACAAAAAATATACCTAATCAAAAAGCTGGTTAAAGGAGCAATTGGGGCGTCCTTTTCTCAGGAGATCTTTTTAAATAGCATTGCCAATATCCGGGGAATTGAAGTTCTGTTATAGTCGTCAAAAAATTCCTGTATTTCAATAATTTGGAAGCCATTTTTTTTTGCGGCACTTGTAAAATCGGTAATGTTATGATTAAAACAAGTTACAATCTGTTGTCCCTCCTTGGTTTCGAATCTTGCTTTTGAACCCATGTATTGCTTATAGGGATGAAGCTCTCCTATATATACATAAGCATTTGCAGTTGTAACCTTTGACACCTTGTTAAAAATATCATTCAGGTCCTCAATATGTTCAAGCACGAGGCTAAAAGTTACCAGTTCGAATTGTGAATTAGTAAAAGACCAGCTCTTGTTAATATCGGCTTGTATAAATTGAACTTGTTTTGATTTTATTTTTTGTTGAGCGCGGGCAAGCATTGACTCCGACAGATCAACACAAGTAACGTGTTTGGAATTAAGTAAAAGCCACTCTGTGTTTTTCCCGGTTCCGCATCCGATTTCAAGGCAGGTATCAAACTCAATATCAGCCAGCGAAGTTTTTAAAGACAGGGCTTCCAGATCCCTTGTTTTATTTAGATTGGTATCATACGTTTGGGACCACTGGTCGTATGCTTTTTGTATATCCATTTTAAATGAATTTTCTTTTGGTCTCTGAGCTAAGATATTTATTTAATATAACGTTGTGTTGGTAAAACTTTAAACCCTGAGAGTCCCTCGAAAGCCTCTGGCCGCATAGTAAGAAGAAGCGCCATTATGATATATGAAAACCGTTTCATAACGAAAATCGGCAAAGATGGCGCCGCCTAGTTTTCTGATCGCAGGTGGTGTTTTTATCCAGCTTGATGTTTTTGCATCAACTGCTTCAAGCTCCTGCAATTCTCTGTACTGTTCTTCCGTAAGCAATTCAATACCCATAGCCGCAGCAACATCCATTACATTATTTTTTGGTTTATTTTCCTTTCTTGAATTCAGAGCCTCAGTGTCGTAACATAAACTTCTTCTTCCTTCAGGACTTTCTTTCGAACAATCATAAAAAATATATTCGTCCTTTTTTTTATCGTAGCCCACCACATCAGGTTGGCCGCCTGTACTTTCCATTTGGTTGAGTGACCATAATTTTTCAGGATACGCTGTTAGTCTTACCTCTACCTCATTCCAGTTAAGACCTTTATGGCGGTGCATGTTTTTATGAAATCTATTTTTTAATTCAAGGAGTATTTTATCGCGTTGTTGCGGCAACAATTTCTTTTTATTTCCCATTTCGGTAATAATAATAAGTGAAAGCGGTTTTTGAAAGTGCTTATTGCCGGAATAAACACAAAGATGTTTAACGATGTTGATCAACCAGGATCACATTCCCGTCGGGGTCATTTAACATAAGGCTGGCGGGGCCTGTGGTTTTTTCATCAGCTTCGCTCGTTAACTTTATATTCTTTTTTTTCAGGCTTTTTTGTATTGTTCTAACATCATCAAACTTTTCAATGTTTTTAGCGTTCTCGTCCCAACCCGGATTAAAGGTTAAGATATTTCCTTTAAACATACCCTGAAACAAACCGATGAGCGCATTTTCATTTTTCATTATGAGATAATTTTTTTCCATTCCTCCGGCAAAAACTTTAAAACCAAGACTCTCATAAAATATTTTAGAAGTCGTAAGGTCCTTCACGTTTAAACTAACTGAAAACGCACCTAATTTTAAATTATTTTTTTCATTGTTAATAGTCTGGCTTAATTGCCTTTGAATTTTTTCGGACTGGTTGGCGGTAAAGGTATGAACGTACATACCGAGCGCGAATGAGGTAAGAAGTACTGAGATCAATAAGATTGTGTTTTTCATTTTATTAATTATTTAAAAAGGTTTATAACCGGTTGTTTCGCGTTATTGGTCGTTCTTGTTATCCGAAGGCTCCCAGAGTTCAATCTTGGCACCTTCTTTATCCATTATGTGTATAAATTTGCCATAATCATAAGTAGCAATACTATCAAGAATTGTTACCCCGTTTTCTTTAAGCTTCTTTACAAGTCCTTCAATATTCTGCACCCGGTAATTTATCATAAAGTCTTTTGTAGAGGGTGAAAAATATTCATCGCCTTTTTTGAAAGAATTCCATTGAAGAGAGTTTATCTGATCTGGATGGTTAATGTCACGCGATTCGAAACTAACCGAGCCCCATTCATTGATTTCAAGGCCTAAATTTTTTGAATACCAATCTTTGGTTTCTTTGGTGTTTTCTGAAAAGAAGAAAATGCCGCCAATACCAATCACCTTTGGTGTAGTGTCAGCCGCTGAGGTTAAGTGTTCTTTTGGGTTTTTTTGATCTTCCATGGTATTTATTTTTTTGGTCGTTGAATCACAGCCTGTCATAAGTACAAGCAGCGAAATAATTATGAATGTTCTTTTCATCCTGATCTTTTTAAAATGGTTGAATGTTTATTGCAATTTTTTGTTATCGCAAATCTCGTTTTAGGAATATGATTTTTCAAGAATGTTTTTTAAGGTTGTTAAACTGGAGTACATATCTTTTGCAACTGATTTTTCCACAACAGGTATCATCATGTTTACTGGATATGGTAATACACCGGCATTACTCCACGATACTTTGGTTTGATTATCGGCTAAAGATTCTGTTTCAATAGTGATCAATGCTGTCACCGTCATTGGTTTTATAAATCTGATTTCTATTTCAATTCTTTGCCCATCAATTATGTTCTTAATTTCTTTTTCTCCTACACCGGCATTTTTATCTCCGCTCCAGGCGTAAATAAAACCAACTTCTCCATCTGTACCTTTAAATTCTTTTTTTCTATCGGGTGCCATCATTGCATTCTTATTAAAGGTGTCCTGGTTTTTGAGCATTTTTAAATAATCAAATACTCTTTGCCGCGGGGCATTGATGATAATATCGCGTTTTACATAGTGTTTCTTTTTCATAAAAAGCGCGATGAGTAACAGCAGACTAATTATGGATGCCACTGCTACCAGAATTATAAATAAGATATTCATTTTTTTGTTTTAAACGTAAAGTTAATAATATGAGAAGAATTAAGAAGTTATTCTGTTATCTAAACAACATTAATAATTTTCCATTTGAAATAGGAAGAGCATTATTGGCATGTCAATTTTTAAACTTGAGGCCTGCATTCTTTAGTTCTTTTATTAGTATGGGTATTGTTGTTTTCCCGATGCCGTGTAATTTTAAAATATCGCTCTCTGAATATTTTGAAAGTTGAATTAAGGTTGTGATGTTCGCATTTTCTAATGCTCGTCTGGCAGGCGCGAATAGTAACCCTAAAAAACCCTCTTTTGGTTTTTTAGCTTCCTCGCAGGCTGGACAGGTTGGACAATCACTACTTTTGAAATATTGGTGTCCTTTTTTACAAATACGTAAAGTTTTTTTTAAAACAGACTTCATTTTTTTATATTAATTTTTGCACTTGACATTCACAATTTTTACTTACTGTTTAACTTAACCAAACACGTTTCAGTTTTGGAGTAGTTTTGGCATTCTTTTATCATAGCCTAAGTATTAAAAGTATAAAAGGTTTTAATGAAGTCAAATAAAATTCTGCATTGTAAATTCAGTGTTGATTGAGTATACAAAAATACTTTGCTTCTTAACCAATGAGATCGTTATTTTTTAATTTGCTTTTTGCTACCATGCAGTCGCTGGTATTCTTTTGAAAAAGCTCCCCGGCGCCAACAACCTAAACAAAAGTAGCGACCTTCATAATGAGTTCTCCTAGTCCATTTTTTTTTTGGATGAATCGCACCACTTACATCAAGCACACTATTTAAAGACAATATATATTGGATTTGTTCAATGTGCTTGTAATTTCTAATTGTTTGCTGCGAAATCTTTTGTTGATTTCCCATAGATTGATATTAAGTTTGCCGGTTGGCCTCAACTTATTTATATCATCCTTTAACTTTTTTATACGTTTATTTGTTAAAAGTTCTGTTTCACTGCTATCTTTCCAGATAGGATAGCTATTAAGGAATTTAATATTTGCTGTTATAAATTTAAAACATGAATCAACTGTATAAGGCATTATTGCATATTCGGCGGAGTTGTGCTTAAAATAAATACTTGGAAAAGTCATTATGAGTTCGCCATTACCCGGTTGCGCCTGGATCATTGCCGGGTTAAACAGGAGTATTACTAAAAATTTTATGAGTGTAGGCATGCTTTGTAAGTCCGTTGTATGTTGGTAAGATGACATTTGTGCACCTGGCTGTTTTTTGAAGCGCTGTTATTGTTTCTTATTTGTTTTAATATTGTCAAGTATTGCCGCTATTTCTCTAATAACAAGTGTTGGCTCAGTGTCATAAATGAAATGCCCGGATTTGTCTGTAAAAATTAATTTTATCTGGGGGTTAATTTTCAAATAACTTTTAAGCAGATCAACTTTAATTTTTGTCTCTTCTATACTGTATTTGTGCTGCGTTATTTTATTAGATGCAATTATAGTAATTGGAATATTAAGTGGAAAGCCTTTACCTGAAACAAGTGATGAGTCGGTTGTAAAAGTGTTTCTAAATTCATTTCTGATTGTTGCCGAATATTTTGTGCTATCGGTACAAAATGAATTATAAAGTTTATCAAAGTCTGTTTTTTCCGTGTTGGTTCTCAGTTGTCTTTTCAGACTTTTGTGTTCGGGGATTGCCGGATCAATTAATATTAAACCACAAACTTTTTGTGGATATTGGCTGACAAAGTAACGGGCTATTAGTGCACCTCTTGAATGTCCTACCAATATAAATGGTTTGTTTAAGCTAAGGGCGTCTGCCATTTCTTTTAATTCAGAAGCTATGTTTTGAAGAGTTCTATCATTGTTAAAGGATTCTGAATTTCCAATACCTGCTCTGTTATAACAAATGGCGCGGGTTGACTTTGATATTTTGTTTTGAATTATTTGGAAATCGTCCATTGTTGGACCAAGCCCTGTTATAAAAACTACAACAGGTTCGCCAACCCCTTTACTAATGTAAAATTGTTTTTTCCCTCTTATTTCAACAAACTGTTCTTTGTTTTTACCAGTTTGTATGTACACAAAGGAAGAAAAAATTAGTGCAACTAATATTATTATGTATCTCGTCATTTTACCATTTGTGTCTACGTTTTTGCAGACTTGTTTAGTGCGCATTTAAACTTTTAATTGAATTTATTCTGCTTTGAGCAATATTGTTATTTGGGTTAATTGAAAGGGATATTTTTAAATTCTTTAATGCCAAATCATATTGCTTGTCTTCTTGGTAGGCAACGCCAAGCCAATAATAGGTTTGATATAACTTTGGGTAAAAATTTATATTAGCCTTAAATATATTAATGGCGGGTTTGTACATGTTTTTTTTAAGATATTTTAGTCCTAATTCCTTTATCCAAACATCATATTCTTCATAAACCGCAGTAATTTTTGAGATTTCAGGAAGAATATTTTTCACTATTTCTTGCACTTTACTTGAGTCAGAAGCAACCTCTATTTTGTTTAAAAGAAACGATTCAATAACCAGGCTGTCTATGGCACTTTTATTTTTCAAAAACCGCTCAGATTTTATTTTATTTTTTCCGAAAACTAGAATGTTAGCATAATGAGAGGCGTGGAAATTAGGGTTTCTGATTCTAGTCAAATATAAATTATTCCTTTCGCACATTTTCACCAAAGAGTCCATAATCATAAACTGATGGCATCCAAATTCTCTACAAATAAGTGTGTCGTTAGTATAGGAGTAACCATCTTCTATAATGAGTTGTCCGTTAGTCTTAAGTTTCTTATTTATGTCTAAAAGCATTTCATTCTTCTTGTCAAAATCATGAAGAGCAGCCATAATAAAAATTTTGTCAAATGAATAGTCTGGTAATTTGGATTCGTTTTCTGTTCCAATGATTATTTTATAAATATTAGTTTCGGGCGTCTTTCTGTATTTAGAGTATGATTTAATAGTTTTGTTAAACTTTTTATGAGAAAGCACTTTAGGGTTAATGTCTTGAGCGTAAAACAGTACACTGTCGTAAAATGTTGCAATAGTCGCTATAAAAACACCATCTTCAGCGCCTATTTCAACAACGACATCCCCGTTTTTTATACCTATAAAATCTAAAAATTTTGCTTTAGTTTCTATAATTCGATATAGTTGATCTAATTTTTTAACAGAGATGTTGTATTCAATTTCTGCAAGTTCTCCATCATATATTTGACCGAATGTTAAACTGCTTAATAACGAAAATAGTATTATATATTTCATATTATGGTTGTCTAAACATAACCCGTTAACGTTTTCACAAGCGAAATGTTGTTTACGAGAGTTATCCCGCTATTGTAGTAACGTTTTGCAGCTAATGCAGTTTTTTGTTATGTCAACTTACGCATTTGCGCTATCCGAGAAAATTGCAGGTTGAAGCAGTTTGCGGTTCATTGTTTACATGGGTTAAATTTGTCCTTTGTAATTTGGATCAAAGTCCACCATCCACTCAATGCCATATTTGTCTCTAAACATTCCAAAATATGAACCCCAAGGACTGTCAGATATAGGCATTTCAATTTGCCCGCCTACCGCAAGTCCATTGAATAATTTTTCAGCTTCTTCTTTGCTTTCTGCACTAATTACAATTTTGCTTCTGTTCTCATTTTCGTTTGTTCGTCCCAGTATTTCAGGCACGTCGTTAGCCATTAAAACACTTCTACCAATTGGCAAAGCAATGTGCATTATTTTATTTGCCTCATGTTCTGCCACTGGAAATTCAGAACTTGCTAAATCTTTGAAACGCATTATTTTTGCGAACTCACCGCCAAATACTGACTTGTAAAAATTAAATGCTTCCTCGGCATTTCCGTTGAAGTTGATGTGTGGGTTGATAAGTGCCATATTATTTTTTAAATTGTTATTTGCTTAGTTAGAGGTTGTTTTTTTTTGTTTTCAGCGTTATTCAATGAATTAATCGATCATTCTTAACTTTATTTGATAAGGTAAGGTATTACAGTGCGGCTTTTGAAAGGCTAAACTGTCTGACCCGGCAAATGGTTATTAAATGTACAATGTTTCTGAGCAAAGGCAAATAAAGATCGGCTGTCAAGCCGGCAAGTTGTCCGCCTTTGCGTTAGGACAAAACCCGCATTGTGCAATTGCCTGCTGTTAGCGGTTCGGTTTGCGTACACAGTTTAAATTTTGCTTACGTGACGGATTTTAAGCCGAAGTCTTTAGAATAGCGTCAACAGATAAGTCCTCGTCGAGAAGTGGCCAATGAATGCCGTAACCGGAAGGAGAAACTTTAAAGAATTGTCGTTGGAAGTCATTAGCGGCTTTTAACTTTAAGGAAATTTTGTCTAGAGTCACCTTAATAAGTTTACCATCAATTTTTAAACTCATAGTTTCCTTGTCGAAGGAAATTTCTTGTATGGTGTGAGTTGCGATCATGACTTATTTTTTAAAGTAGTTATTCCAGGAGTCAACAATTAAGTCGAAATGCTGGTAAATTATTTTCTTTAGTTCTCTTGTCGCCGCGGTTGTCATGTTGTAAGCAAAAGCTTCTTTGATTTCAACTTGGTCAACTAAAAGCCAAAACTTACATTCCATGTCACCCTTTTCAGCGTGAATATGAATTGGTTCTGAACCTTCATTAGAGTAGAAGAAAAGTCTCCAACCAAAAATAACAAGCACCGTCGGCATATACCAAAGATACGAAATTTGTTTTGAAGATGTCAAGTTCAAAAAGGGTTTTGAATTTGCGACGTTTTTGTCTACCGAAATGTCCGTCCGCAAACTGGCCGCTAACGTATTGCAGGCTTGCACAGTGCGGCTTTTGAAAAACTAAACTGTCTGGACCTACAAATGGTTATTAAAAGTACAAATGTTTATGAGCAAAGGCAAATAAAGATCGGCGTCAAGCCGGTAAGTTGTCCGCCTTTGCGTTAGGACAAAGCCCGCATTGTGCAATTGCCTGCTGTTACCAGTTGTGGCGGACACACAGTTTTACTTTTCTAATAGAGCATCAATTTCTATTTGGAGTCTCGGAATGTCACGAATTACAATTGCTCAAATGATGTCGTCTGAAACGGTGTCGTACCCGTGAGAAATTCTGTTTCTAGTGTCAACAATTTTGCGTGAGTTTGTAATTTCAATATTAGAGTTTAGGCTTAAAATCCTATTTACAGCTTCGCCAATAATTTCTATATTTCTTTCAATTGCGCGTTTGGCCTTGAGGTCTTTTTGAAATTCTTGGAAAATTTTTTGGTCCGGAAGAAATTGATTTATTTCTGAAATCGCTTGTTTAATGTCCGAAAGCCAAACCTTAATTTCCTTTTCCATAAACAAGAACTTTAGAATTTTCAATATTCTGTTTTAAATACTGATTTTTAATAGCGCGGAGTTCTAGCAGGTCTATGTGGCGTTTAAGCAATTGCTCCAATTGGAATTTTAAGCCGAAATAATCGTCGGAGTAAGAAAGGGGATCATTACTGTCAATGTCAACAACAAGGTCGATGTCACTATTAGCCGTTAGTTCGTCCCTAGTCACCGAACCAAATGCGAATAAGGTCTTTACGTGATATTTGTCGCAAAGACTTTTTATGGTGTCGATATTTAAAGTAATCAATTTCATTAATAAACAAAGATACCGAAATTTCCGAAATGCCGGTCTGGGCCTGTTGTCTCTTCCTGAAAATGGTTGACATGTTTTTAATTAATTAAAAGTAGTATTATTTGATGTAGGTTTTTCTTTTTTGCTTCTTTTTTCTTTTGTTAATATGTGTTTATTTGTTAATAACCTCGACCAGGATTTTGGCTTGTGTCTTTGATGAACATGAGCATAGTCAGGAGTAGAATAGTCACAGCTAATGTGGGGACGTTTAGAATTGTAAACTCTGATTGCATTATTTATTTCACGTTGGGCCTGGGCTTCGGTTATAAAACCTTCACCGATTTCAAATTCATCTTTTAATATCCCGTTTACTCTTTCCGCTACTGCATTTTCATAAGGGTCATAACTTTGCGTCATGCTAATTTTAATGTTGTGGTCAGTTAATAATCCGGTGTATTCATCCGAGCAATACTGGAAGCCTCTATCGGAATGATGGATGAGCTGCCTTGTTTTATATTGCCTTTGCTTTAAAGCCACGCGAAGAGCTTTTGTAGTGTGCTCCACTTTCATATTGTCCGCAAGATTATGCCCCATGATTTTTTTTGAGTACAAATCAGTTATTAAGGATAAATATAAAAAGCCTTGTTCAGTTTTAATGTAGGTAAGATCGCTTACCCAAACTTGCTCAGATCTTTGATAAATGTTTCCTTTAATTAGATTAGGATGTTTTCTGAATCTGTGGTTTGAATTTGTTGTCTTGTGAAATTTTCTCTTGCGGTGAATCAGCATTCTGTTCTCGCGCATAACCTCAAAGAATTTATCACGACCTAATTTAATATCCATTTTTTCTAAGGATGGTTTTATTAGTTTGTATACTTTCAGAGTGCCCAGCCGATGTTGTTCCCGCCGATATTCATTAACAAGATTAAGAACCACTTTGGTTTGCTTGTCAGTTTGGTAATTTTTATGTAATCGTTTGTAGTATGCCTGTCGGCTTATCCCGAATACCTCGTAAAGTAATTTTACTTTTTTGGGGAGTGCTTTTTTCGCGCGACCTCCTTGGCAAGATACCCGGGCAAGAACTTTTTTGAAAGTTCCTTTCCTGTAGTTTTCTCAAATTCAACAATGAGATCTTGTTGAAATTCTTTGATCCACTCTAATTCCTGTATCCGTGTCTGAAGCCTTTTTAATTCTTTATCCTTTTCCATATAACGTTCAGCTTCATCTAATGTAGTAAATTTCTTCAACCAATAATCAATACTTCCGCGGCTTAAATTATACTTTACCGAGGCGTGGTGTTTAGAAATTTGGCCATTAATGACTAGTTGAATAATTTTCTTTTTTAAAGCAAAAGATGGCTTTGAATACTGATTTTTCTTGGCAAACTCCGGGAGTCCAATGTCAGTGGTTTTGGTCTTGGTATTTCTCATTTTTCGGTTGATTTAGTGTCAACCTATTTCAGTACAAGACATCGTTTTAAATTGCACCTAACGTATCGCAGGCTTGCACAGTGCGGCTTTTGAAAAACGAAACTGTCTATACCTACAAATGTTTATTAAAAGTACAAATGTTTATGGGCAAAGGCAAATAAAGATCAGCGGTCAAGCCGGCAAGTTGTCCGCCTTTGCGTTAGGACAAAGCCCGCATTGTGCAATTGCCTGCTGTTAGCTGCTGTGGGCTTGTCAAGTTAGTCCTTAGTCATAGTGTCTATAAAGGTCAGCGCCACCTTTGCCATTTCACTGTGAGGAAATTCGGAAAGAGTCCTTTTATAGTAGAGAATTGCATTTGCCTTGTCACCGATTTGACTATAACAAAAGGCAGCATTATTCAAGTCCATTTCCTTATAACTAATTTTTGAACTACTTCCTAGAAAATAGCGGTACTTGTCGAGCCATGGTTTTTTATTAAGAATTTCTAAACTATTTTTAAAAAACGGAATTGCCTCCGCAAAATTCTTTTGTTTAACTAAGGTCATACCGTGAGCGTGATTTTTTAAAATTGTCTTGCGAACAACAAACCAGATACAGAGATGTCCAACGGCACCCCAAACAAAATATGCGGGAAGTCCTTTATAATTTAGAAATTCATTTAGCCCAAATAAATAAGCGATAGACCCAAAAAAGATAATCACCAAGATTTGGGTCAAAAGCGATGTCCAAGAAAATTGTCTTACGATTGGGATGTTTGAAGCCACTATTTACTTTTTGATTTCTATGTGAGTGTTGTCCGTCTGCCCATTGCAGCTAACGTTTGCAGGCTTGCACAGTGCGGCTATTGAAAGGCTAAACTGTCTACCCCGGCAAATGTTTATTAAATGTACAAAAGGTTTTTAGTGAGGGCAAGAAAAAATTGCGCGTCAGCGCACCTTTATTGTCAGCCCGAACGATGACCGAGGTCCCCCGCATTGTGCAATTGCCTGCTGTTAGGGGTATGGTGTGCGCACACAGGACACGTCAAGTTGCGTGTCCGCCGATAAAATTAAATAACTGTTAGCTGGTGGTCTATTAGAACTTGATAAGCAGTTTCAAAAGCTTTTATACCGTCGGTCCAAGAGGCGAATTGATTTTTGTCGTGCTTAATCATGTTAAGAAATTTACGTCCCAACTGGAGCTTGTCGATGTCCGCTCGATTTAAGGACTTGAAGGAACTTAATTTGGTGATAACATTAATTAAATCTTCTCTGTCGTTCAAAAGAGCGTTGTTATTGGCGTGCATTCGTAAACTGATTTCAAACAGAACCACTTTGCCGTAAATTTCGTCTGAAATATCGGTATCCGCAATTTGTCCGTATTCAGACATGCAATTCTTGTAAAATATTTTTAACGAAGGTCCAGCCTTTAGCAAACCAGCAAAATCGCAATCTTCTTTTGTCGGAGTTGAGTCGGTGGTAATATTGCCATTGTTATAGACAACCATAAATGGAATGGGACCTTTAATTAAGTTCAGAAACTCAAAGTAATTACCGTGTCTAATTGACGCAAACTCATTTTTATATTTGGTCAATGACTTGCCGGACTTCATGACTTTGAGCATGTAACCAACTGTCGGCTCGATTACCAGTATTTTCATATGAGATCTGTCATTAGTCTACCGAAATGTTTTTGTCTGCCGGGATTGTCCGCACACTTACCCCTAACGTTTTGCAGGCTTGCACAGTGCGGCTTTTGAAAAACTAAACTGTCTGTACCTACAAATGGTTATTAAAAGTACAAATGTTTATGAGCAAAGGCAAATAAAGATCGGCTGTCAAGCCGGCAACTTGTCCGCCTTTGCGGTAGGGCAAAACCCGCATTGTGCAATTGCCTGCTGTTATAAGCTGCCAGCCAGGCATAGGATTATTTTTTTGACATAATAGTCTTCTTATTTTTGTTTGGGAGTCCAATAAAGGGCTTTTTCAAATTCAATTTCAAAGTCCGCAAAAGGAAATGTTTTAATCAGGTCTTTTTGGTAAGTCATTATACATATGTCACCTTTTTTAAAGCATTCAAAGAATATCTTATGTTCATCTTTTGGCCTTAATATTGTCGACTTAATGATTGTGCTATCATTAATATATAAAATCTCGGTTTCGAACCAACCCCCAGATGCAAACTCAGATATTACCCTGACTGTGTCTTTGGAATAATAGTATTTGTCAACACGCTGATCGTAAATTAAATGAACATTCTTTACTGTGTGCCAATCGCCAATTTTCGCATCATTTTTATATTGACCATAAATGTAGTCAGGTACGTAATCACCTTTGTCTAATTCGTCCGGTTTGTCAACCGGATTATACAAAACTTTATAGTAAATCCACCAACCTTGTTTTTTTCCTGCTTTGTCCTTGCAATTGATACTGTCGGGAAAGATGTCAGGGAGCGAATGAAAAAGTTTACGATTATATTTTTCGCAGGTCTGCGATTTTGTCGGGCCGCAAATAAGAATGAATACTATTATTATCTTAATGTATTTGGTCATTTGTGGTCTGTCGGCTGGTTGCTTATAACGGATTCAGGGCTTGTGCAGTGCGGTTTATTGAAACACAAAACTGTCTTTACCCTCAAATGTTTATTAAATGTACAAAAGGATTTTAGTGAGGGCAAATAAAATCGCGAAGCGACAACTTCTCTGCCCGAACGATGCCGACAAAACCCGCATTGCACAATTGCCCTGTGTTAGTGTTTCGTTGCGCTGCTGGCGGTTAATTCAAAGCGTCCGCATATAGGCAGTAATGCACCGCTTTACGCAGAAAGGGAGTGTCAACATGAAAGAGGGCAAGTTTAACCGAAATGTCTTAAACAAAAGCTTTGAGCGTCCGCTTACATTTAGTTCGATACACACAGTTCGATACGTTTAGTTTGATTACGAAATGCAATTCTAAAAAAGAAAAACTTGCTTACAAGTGATTATTAAACCACCCGCAATGAACACTAACGTATCGCAGGCTTGCACAGTGCGGCTTTTGAAAGGCTAAACTGTCTATACCTACTAATGGTTATTAAAAGTACAAATGTTTATGAGCAAAGGCAAATAAAGATCGGCTGTCAAGCCGGCAAAATGTCCGCCTTTGCGTTAGGACAAAGCCCGCATTGTGCAATTGCCTGCTGTTAGGGGTAGTGGCTTATGCAGCCTTTTTAATTGCCTGCTTTTTTGCCTTAAGCTTTTTTATAAATTCACTGAGAGCTTTTTCTTCTTCCAATGTCAAAGGTTTGCTTTGAATGAAATCTACGTCTAATTCTTTTTTATCTTTTATCTTTTTCATGATTTAAAATATTTGTCCACAAGTTTTGTTGCAGAGTCGGTGTCAATTACCATTAGATGTCCGCCGAAATGATAAGCCCCTAAGGTTTTTATATAATGCTCGACGAGATTTGTTTTTGAATGAAAAGAAACAAATCCTGCACTACCTCTTTGAAAAGAAAGTCTACAGGCATAAGCTACTAAATTACCTGGAACTCCTTCATACAATTTATCTTTGCCTCGATTGAAGGGTGCGTTTTCAATAAGATGAATTAAGACATGATCATTTTTAACTGTTAAACTAGTTAAGCCTTGTATTATCGTCGGATTATTTACGATTGTCAATTTGTAAACTTCGCGACCGGCGCTTTTTAGTTCATTTTTCCAGTTAAATAACCAGCCTTGTCGTTTTTGAATTTCTTTTAGGTCTGTCTTAGTTAATAAGGAAACTTCAGTAGGAAAACTGTCGCCTGAAATTCTGTTAACAATTGAGTTTGTTAGCCTGTCAACAATAAAGTCGTTATGATGAACTTTGTCCTTTTTCACAGTTAAATATACAATTTTTAAACCAAATGTCCAACCGAGAATGTCGTCGAGCCATTACCCCTAACGTATTGCAGGCTTGCACAGTGCGGCTTTTGAAAGGCTAAACTGTCTTTACCTACAAAGGTTTATTAAAAGTACAAATGTTTATGAGCAAAGGCAAATAAAGATCGGCTGTCAAGCCGGCAATTTGTCCGCCTTTGCGTTAGGACAAAACCCGCATTGTGCAATTGCCTGCTGTTAGTAGCAGTTGCTTCAGTCCACTACTTTGTCTGGAAGTCTACAGCCTAAACCATATACTAGTCTATTTTTATGAAATACTACTCTAGCAGCAATGGGAAAAATCTTGTCCTTTTTTTTGTCAATGCTTACCCAATAACAAATTTCTTGGCCGAACTCTGCTACGTCTTGTATTCTCATTTTTTCGATGTCTACATCATAATACTTAATAATATTTAAAAATGGCGCCCAGTTTGTTTTTACCTCTCTAAAGTGTCTAAGTAAAGCGTCCTCATGGAATATATTGTACGGGTAGTCGCCACAGTTATTTGCTATGGAGTCGGGATACTCCCAAAGTCTTTGAAATGAAATCGAGTCGTTATTTTTAATTGACTCAATTGTCTTTAAATACAGCACTTTTAGGGTCAGCCTTTTTTACTTTTTGCGAAAAACAAAAAAGAGGTAACACAAAAAGCAAAAAAGTCAAATATTTTGAAATGGTGGTCATTGTTTTGGTGCAATTGCTACTAACGGTTTCGGGGCTTGTGCAGTGCGGTTTATTGAAACACAAAACTGTCTTTACCCTCAAATGTTTATTAAAAGTACAAATGTTTTTTAGTGAGGGCAAACTAAAATGCGCGTTCAGCGCACAACTTGTCCGCCCGAACGATGACCGACAAAACCCGCATTGCACAATTGCCCCGTGTTAGCTGCTGCCATGCCTTGTAATGGTTACGTCTAATTGTGTTTCCGGTCGATACATTTAGTTTTGTCCCTGAAAATGCTTGTCCTTGCACCGTCCGAATTATTTTTCAATAATTTCACAAATGCTACAAATTACAGCAAGAAGAAGGGTGTTTTTCCAATTAACTTTACTTAAGTTTTTTAAAGCAAACGTCAGTAAATAAACTTACACGTTTGTTTAAAAAAACTTAAGTGGCAGATTAATTTAGTCCCTTTTTTTTAGAATTTACTTTTTTCCTTGATGAAAAAAGTAACAAAAAAATCAAGGCGATTTGCCAACCTGAATTTTTCGCTGTGATGCTTAAATACTTTACCCGTTTAACGAAAAATTCGGGTTCGCACCAAATCGCCGGTTGCCAACGCACCGAGACGTAAACTAACTGTCTAAGATGAGCT
>JAOQAF010000269.1 GCA_025963735.1 Bacteroidota bacterium | reverse complement strand
GATGGGGAAGTCCGGTATATTCGGCCAAGCCTTATAAAAATGATTGGGACGGAACTCCGAACGAGCAAGGAAAAACCGGATCGGGCAAACTGCCAACAGGTACTTATTTTTACCTGCTTGAATTAGGTGACACCAACAAGTCAATCTATAAAGGATTTATTCAAATACAGTATTAATAAGTAATTAATATGGTCGCTAAAAAATATTTTTAATTGCTGATGTAACTGAGAACGACTTAAAGTTTTAACACAAAGGTTTACAACATGTTGGTAAATTTATTAACTTCGTGATACTTAATTATTGATTGATGAAAAAACTATTGGTTTTATTCTTATTATGTTTAAACAGTGGCTTTCTTATTGGTCAAATAAGAACTACACTTAAAAAAAATGAAGTGCCAGTATTAGTTGGCACACCTGAAATTAAATCGCATACTGAAGAAAATGAATATCTTGGGTATGAAATCCAAATAAAAGAAGTTTTGATTGAGCAATCCTCATTAAAAAACGTTCCAAAAAGGCAGTTAAATCAAAACAAAGAGGAGTATCTGAAAACATTAAATAAGTGGGTGGCGACTAACGGACCTTTAATCAGGCAGGAAAAAAGAAGTTTAGAATTTCAGTAAATTTATTTCTGCAAACTATGAAAAAACTATTATTTTTAGTTCTAGGTGTTGTTGTTTTAACCGGCTTGCATTCGCAATCCTTAACTTGTTTAAGTCCTACCTTAGTTTTTACAGATCCTTTAAATGCAAACGCAACTGTACCAAGTACTGTAAACTGCGACTTCCCCGGTTTAATAAGAATACAAACCAGTCCATCCCTGAACGGCGCTTTAACGCAAGGCAATTCTCCCTGTTTAAGGATTCAAACAAGTTTAACGAACGCAAACTCATCAACCAATAATTCGATGTCGCTGTTTGAAGGAACGGTTAACTACGCGACTATTTGTGGTACATGCGCTTTAAGTGTAACAAGCAATTCGTTATACACGCTATATATGCCTGGCCTAACACCTTCCATGTCGCACAGTATTGCCTTATGTAATTCGGCTGTTGCACCAAACATGACATACTCGGTATATAGTTGTTATTCCAATGTAATTCTTAATTCGGGGATTTGGAACAATACTGCTGCTAATAGTTGCCAGACCATTACCATCCCGGCAAATACAGCTATTGGGAGCGCGTCTTTTGTGATTAGTCCAACTGTTTCTGCCGCGGCAATTAATCAAAACTTCGGTTCGGGATATATAACCCTTGACCCATGGCAAATGGCACCGGGTGTTTATTCAATTACTTATAACTTTAATAGTCAAAATGGTTGTACAACAAGCGCGACAAGAACCTTACAAATAAAAAACCCTTTTGTTACTTCTAACTTTACTCCACCTGCTGCATTATGTCCATATAGCAATTGTGTTAATTTATTAGGAGCGGTATCCGGATACACCAGCACAAGTGGATTTCCTTTCTTTTCAGGAACAGGAGTGTCCTCAAATAGCTTTTGCCCTGCAACCTCAGGTGCGGGAACTTTTCCTGTGACTTATGAAATAGGTCCGACAGCAATTTGTGGGTCCACTATAACTAACAATATAACTGTAAACAGCCTTCCTGCGGCAAGTGCGGGGCCTACGGCAAGCTTTACTTGTTCTAATCCATTTACTGCCACCTTAAGCGGAAGTGGTGGAGGAACTTATAACTGGACTGGGCCTTCTATAGTTTCAGGAGGGAATTCAGCGAATCCGGTAGTTGGTGCCACAGGAAGTTATGATGTAATAGTTACATCTGCAGCCGGTTGTACTGCTCAGGCAGCAGCTTCGGTAGTTCAGAACACAACTTCCCCGACTGTTACAGCTAACTCGGTTAGTAACATTATAACCTGCTCTAATCCTCAAGCAACCGTTTCCATTGGTGCATTAAGCGGAGTAACTTATGCATGGAGCGGGCCCGGCATTTCGGGAGCTTCCAACGGTGCCGCTATTACAGTAACAGCAGGTGGAAATTATAATGTTGTAGTTACTGATAATGTTAATGGATGTTCTACAAATAGTGTGAACATTACAGCCACGCAAAACACAACTATCACTAATACGCCAAGTACTGCCGGTTCGGTAGGTTGCGTAAGTAGTCCTATTACTTTATCAACGACTGCCAGCGGTCCATATAGTTATACATGGACGGCCCCTTCCGGATCTTCCTTTACTTCAGGTTTTAATTCACAAACTGCCACGGCCAACTCTACAACCGGAGGTAATTTTACCATCACAGTTAAGAATGGTATTAACGGGTGTGTGAGTACATCTGTTATTGCTATTAACGTTAATCAAACCCAGCCAAGCGCAAACGCTTCAAATATTGGTGTGGTTAATTGCACTAACACGGCAGTTAATTTAAATTCAAGTTCTGCTGGCGTTACTTATACATGGGTTGCCCCTGCGGGCTCTTCGGTGGGAGCACCTAACTCAGCCACCACTACTGCCAACGGCGGCGGAACTTATACGCTGCTGGTAACCAGCACTGCAAATTCATGTACAAACAGCGCTGTAACAGCCATTACAACCCAAACCACCAGGCCAATTGCTAATATCACAAACAATCCAATAATTAGTTGTACAAACACAATGGTAACAATCAATGGTTCTCCGGGCGCTGGTGTAACTTATAACTGGAGCGGTGGAACTATTTCAGGATCATCAACCAATGTAAACGTTAACGTAACGTCTGCAGGTATTTATTCGCTAGCGGTAACAAGCACCAGTAACGGCTGCACCTCTCTTGCCCCTGCTACAGTAACCATTTCACAAAACAATTCAACGCCTACACTCAGTGCCGCTTCGCAAACTGCGGCATCAGGCTGTGGTTCTGCAAGTGTTGTTACTTTATCAGGCAATGCTACTCCTGCAGGAAGTACTTACACCTGGACTTCAGGCGGAGGCTTTACAAGTGGCATAAACAACTCTACTGTTTCAGTAAACAGTTCCACAACGTATACGTTGAATTCAACACATCCCTCCAGCGGATGTATGGCTTCACTGGTTTACACAGTAATTGCTTCTGCCAACCAGCCAAATGCAACCGCAAGTTCCAACACAGGAACATTAACCTGTTTAAATACAAGTCAATCCACTACTGTAACGTCTAACCCTCCTAGTGGTGTTACTTATTCGTGGACCGGCCCCGGGATAGTTGGGTCTTCCAATAGTTCAGTGGTAACGGGAAGTTTAGCCGGCACCTATAATTTAGTTTTAACCAATACCATTAATAGTTGTTCTACGAATAGTCTTTCATTTGTTATCAGCGCGAATAACTCTCCGGTAGTACCTAACGCATCAGTATCCAATACTGTAAATTGCATCAGTTCATCCGCTACTATATCTACGGCGCCTTCAGGTTCGGGGCCGTTCACTTACAGCTGGAGCACAGGGCCAACAAGTTCAGTAATTGTTGTTTCGCCTTCGGGCAACACTAATTACGTGATTACAGTAACTAATACTGCTAACGGCTGTACAGGTACGCAAACCGTTAGTGTTACAGCGAGCACTAATCCACCAACAGGTGTAAGCGTTTCGCCTAACACCGCAACTTTATCCTGTGCTTCACCGAATGCAACACTAACCGCTTCTTCAACAGGCGGAACAAGTTATAGCTGGACTCCACCTTCAGGAGGTGCAGTTTCTAACGCTACAACCATCTCAACTCAAATAAGCGGACCGGGGATTTATACTTTAATAGCTACCGGAGCAAACGGTTGTTCTGCAGCAGCAGTAACCGCTACAATAACGCCAAATGTTAATGCGCCCACTTTTACGGTTAGTAATTCGTCGCCAAGCATTACCTGTAACAACGCCGCTCCGGGGGTGAGCGTTACTGTAACCTCAACTGTTCCAATTTCAGGTTATACCTGGACACCGACTTCCGGAATTTCAGGATCTGCCAATAACAACGTGGTTACTTTTACAGCTTCCGGAATTTACACCGGTGTTATTACAGCAACTAACGGTTGTTCATCTACTACCACTATTTCCGTTTCCAACGCCACCGCAACACCTGGCATAGTAGCAGGCACGGGTACGGCACAGGCTTTATCATGTACCAATTCAGTTGTAACCATTGCTCCTTCTTTTGTTCCTGCCGCTAACCTTACTTATACTTGGAGCGGACCCGGAATCAGCGGAAGCAATTCAGGGCCAAGCATTGCGGTTAATC
>JAOQAF010000267.1 GCA_025963735.1 Bacteroidota bacterium | reverse complement strand
GCCGGGCCACTCCATGTATAACTGGTCGCGCTTCCGGAAGATAATGTAATGTTATTGCCAGTACATAATGCATTTGTTCCCGCCGCTATTGCCGCGTTAACCGGACTCAAAGAATAAATAAATACCGGGATGGTTTGTGAGGCCTGACATCCGTTACTATCCGTTACTGTTACTGAGTAGTTACCAGAATTTATTTGTCCGGCATTAGATATTGTTTGTACAGATCCCGTGCCGGTATAAGCGTTAGGTCCGCTCCAGTTATAAGAAGTTATATTACTTCCGTTTGCTGTTAGTTGTATGTTTCCGTTGGTACACACACTAGGTGTTAATGCGCTTAAAGTAAACGCCGGTAAATTATTAACCACAATATTTACAATTGTATTCGAACTACACCCTGTAACTGTATTGCTTGATGTTATGCTGTATGCCCCTGTACTTAAAGTGCTGCTTGCAACTACGGGATTTTGTTGAGATGAATTAAAGCCATTAGGTCCAACCCACGAATAAGTGTTACCACCTGAAGCAGTTAGTGTAAAGGAATTACCCGCACACACTGTCGTATTGGATGCAGAAGCTGTTAACAAAGGATTGGAGTTAACCGTAACAACTGTGTTGGTGGTACCTGTACAGCCATTCATATCAGTTACAGCTAGCTGATAGGTGCCACTGTTAGAAGGTCCTGCGTTTGTTATTGTCGGGTTTTGAACTGAGCTGGAAAAAGCGGATGGACCTGTCCATGTATAACTACTGGCGGATGAGGCAAAAAGCGTGACTGAGCTGCCCGCGCAATAGGCATTTTGAGCCGAACTTGCTGTTGGTGAAGGATTATTGAATACTGTTACTGTTACATTTGCTGCGGGGCCGCTGCAACCTGCAGAGGTTGAAAATACGGAATACACCCCGCTGTTAATTGCATTGGCATTTGCCACAAGCGTATTTTGCTGAGCAGAAGAAAAACTGTTTGGTCCGCTCCAGGTATATGAAATGCCACCGCCAGCAGACGAAGCGAATAGGTTTATGGTACCACCCGCGCATAAGGTATTTGTAGTAGCGCTGGCTGTTGGAGCAGCTGGCGCACCGGGATTGATAATGGAGTAAGGACCAAAGGAAGTCAAACAGCCTTTACCGTCGCTAACCTGTAAATTATAAGTACCTGCAGGTTGGTTCAATAGATTGGCTGAATTGCCAACATTTGTGTTTCCACTGTTAGTCCATGTATAATTAAAGGCCGGTGTACCCGAAACACTAACTGACGTGATGGAGCCTGTTGCCGAACCACAATTGCTGGGGGAAACACTTGGAGTGCTGCTTAAGGTTGGAATATTAAATACCGTAACATTCGAAACAGCTGTGTTACTGCAACCTGTTAATGCTGTGCCGGTAACTGTATAAGATGTAGAAACAGATGGTGTAACTACAATTCCGGGCCCGCTGCTGCCTGTATTCCAATTGTAAATATTAGCGCCGCCTGCGGTTAAAGTGGTGCTTTTGTTGGAACATAATGTTGCAGAGTTTACACTAATTGCCGGTAACGCGTTAACGCTTACCTGAGCGATGGCACTGTTGGTACAACTGTTGGCGGCTGTGCCAATAACTGTGTAATTGGTTGTGGAGGCCGGCGATACAACATTTTGTGCGGTTGAGGCACCATTGCTCCATGAGTAGGAACTGCCTCCGGATGCACTAACGGTTCCCGACTTGCCACTGCAGATAGTAACAGATGTAGAAGTAATACTTGGTAAAGCGCCCACGCCAACATTTACAGTCGCGCTTTTTGTACAGCCAAAAGAATTTTTACCGGTTACGGTATAAATAGTTGCTGAGGCAGGAGAAACAGTAATAACAGTATTGGTGGAGGCTGTGCTCCAGGTATACGTTAATGCCCCGCTGGCGGTTAATGTTGCCGAAGAGCCTGAGCAAATAGTGGGCGAAGAAGCCGCAATGGCCGTTGTAGGAAGAGGATTAACCGTAACTGTGGCAACCGCCGTATTTGTACATCCGTTTGTTTTACCTATGAGCGTATACGTGGTGTTTGTACCAGGCGTAACGGTAAGAGCTGCCGATGTGGCGCCGGTATTCCAGGTATAGGTAGTAGCGCCGCTTCCGGTGAGGGTAACGGGTTGAGTGCTGCAGGTACTTATAGCCGCACCCGCGTTAATAGCCACTGCCGGCAATTGTTTTACCGTTATGCGTTTGGTTATAGTTTGTTTAAAACCACAAACACCGTTGGCTATACATGTATATGTAATTGTACTTCCGGGATTCACCTGTATTGTTTGTGTTGTTGCTCCACCGGGAAACCATTGGTAACTTGAAGCACCGTTCGGTCCGGTTAATATTGAACTGCCCCCAGGACAAATTGAATCGGGTGAGGCTACAATATTGCCAAAGGACACACCGGTTAAGGCAGTGATGTTATAATTACAAATGTCGTTGGCATAACCATCAATCATTAGGTAGTAGTCGTTACCCACCGTCAGGCTATTTGCGCCAATGGTAAAGGTTGAACTTCCTTCTTTAAAATTACTTACCGGTGTAAAATTACAACACGCTGAAGCGGCGCTAAAAATCTGCATTTGTATTCCGCCGCTCGGATAGCCACCCACCCAACAATTGCCTACGTTTATATTAAAAACTGCTGAGGCTGCTGCTGCTGTAAATTTAATCCAGGAGTTATTATTGATCTGAACATCTACGGAAGGCGAGCCTGCACCCCATGGTCCGCCTTGTCCGAAAATACCGCCTTGATCAGTACCAGGAGTAGGGGAGTAGGTACCAGCCATTTCGCAATTTCCGCGCATATTGCACGGCCTGTCTTTGGTATACGCAGCGGACGTTGATCCAGCATAACCGTTAAGATTACAGATGTAAAGTGCCGATGAACAATTGTCGTTGGTTGGTGACTGTACACATATTCCGAAGCTACCCGAGCTAACACCAAAAGCCCAGTATCTTAAATAAACAGTACCACCGGGCGTTAAACCGGTTGATGAGATATAGGGGAGTAAATCATTTCCGGAACCAGGGTAACCGGCATAGTCGTCAGCACAGGAGGTTTGTGTTAACGCGCCACATGCGCCGCTATATAACGCCATTACTCCATCGCTAATATATCCTGCACCTAAATTCGGTTGAGGAGTTATATAAAGATTTCCGCTGGCGGGAACCGTTATTTTAAACCACACATCTTTTGTTGTTGTGGTGTATCCTCCAATGGCTGCACCGCCACCACCCGCGCAACTTGAAGGTAAAGGAGCTGACGTGGTAGATGTAGCAGTAGCGCCAACGGTTGAAAATTGAAGATAATTACAGTCTGAAGTAACCGGAGGTAACTGGATAGCCGAACAGGGATTGTCGTTGGGCTGACCGGCACCGCTTGGCGCTCCGCTTACACAGATATTAAAAGGATAGCCACCCGAATAATAATCATACACACGAATGTGATAAACATTGCCGGGAGTTAATCCAACGGCATTAATGGTTTCAACGCCGCCTGTGAAAGTAACGTCCTGGCAATTCAAAGAAGTTAGGCCACCGCATGGCCCGCTGAATAATTCAACAACGGCGTCCATGTTAGCCGACCCTGTTACCTGAATGGTTTGGGTATAGTTATTGGCCGTAAAGCTGTACCAAACATCGTTGGCACCTAAACCCGAACAAGGAGCCATGGACTGGGTGGCACCATATGAATTACCCGCAGTATTTACACATGAGGAGTTTACAGTTAAATTAACCGCGCCACCACAAGCATCATTGGCAGGGGCAGGAGGAGCGTTGGTTATACATGTTGTAAAGGCAGAGCTTCCGCTACCGGCAAAATAATGATATACTCTGAAAAAATAGGTGTTACCCGGAGTTAAACCTGATACCAATAAGTTTTCAGTTGCACCGCTGGCACCATTATCCTGACAGGCTAATGAAACCAACGAACCACAGGTGCCCGAAAAAACTTCAACTACGGCATCAAAACTTGCCGAAGGAACTACCTGAATAGATGCACTGGCGGCGGTTGCCACAAACTGATACCACACATCATCATCAGCTGTGCCAACACAGCCGGGAATAGATTGAGTGGCACCGGCAGAAGTTCCGGCAATAGGAGAAGCGCAGGTGGCCGTAATGCCCAGTACCGGCGCAGTGGCACAATTATCACTCTGTGAAAATGCCTGAAAGTACAAAAGACTTGTTAAAGCGAATAGAATTTTTTTCATCAGTTTTATTGCTGTGTAAGTTCGTTAGGATTTAAATTGTAAGACAGTATGAGTTTTTTAAGCTCAACCAGATCAAAATATATAGTGCCTTCGCGCATTGCAGAAGGTTCAAGTGTTTCAATAATTATTTCGCCACGCTTGCCGGCCGGTTTATATTTTACTTTGGCAGTGCTAACATAAGTAAGCTGCGAAACACTTTTTTCTAAGGAAGAAATATTTTGAAGAGGAAGCTCGCCTTCAAATGTATAATGGTAAACCTTTTTGGTTTCGCCGGTAGCGGATTGGGATTTTAAGTTTATGGTTAATAACATAAGAAAACCATACAAGCCAAATTTTAAAAAATTCATAGTTTTTACAATTTAAAGCTTAAATATACAAAATATAATGCTCTCATTATTAATGGAATATCGCTGTGGAATTAAATTTTCACTTAAACGTTTTAGTTATTTGTTACAGCAGACAATAAAAGGATTAAGTATGTTTTTAAATTGTTTCGTTTTTTACTGCAATTAACCTTTAAGTTTTATGCTTCATCATAAACATATTCTAACCGTTTAAAAATACTTGCTAAAGCTGTTCTTATTTAGTCTAATTTTGCTCACCTTATGAAAGATGTTTACCTGGTTCATATAACTTTGCCCGATTTTTTTACCAAACCTTATTATGCTTTAGTGCCTGCGCAAAGGGATGTGATTAACGCTCTTCTTAAGAAACGCGTTATCCGTGGCTATTCGCAGGATATGGACCGTAAAAACATATGGTGTTTTATTGAAGCCATCAGCGAACAGGAAGTAATGGACATTTTAAGCACTTTTCCCATTATCAGTCACGTAAAGGTTAACATTACCGAGCTTGCTTTTTTTGATACCACTCCGGCTATCCTGCCCGATCTGATTATGAATTAGATTTTAAATTGAACTTTTTCAGTTCTTTTTACCCCGTTTAAATATTCTGATCTCTTTGCGAGCTACTTACCACCTGTTTTGTTTGGTGGCGCAGCATTCTGTTGAATTTAGATTGCTTCGCTATCGCTCGCAAAGACGGTTCCCTGGTTTAATGCATTATAAACATTCGGGGAAAACCTTTTGTTGAACCAGGAATACATTACAACGTTCGTGACAAACATTTTGTTGAGCATGGAAGAGATTACAACGTTCTAGAAAGATATTTTGTTGAACGTGAAAGACATTATTACGTTCAAGGAAGACATTTTGTTGAACCTGAAAGACATTATAACGTTCGAGGAAAACATTTTGTTGAACGTGGAAGACATTATCACGTTC
>JAOQAF010000006.1 GCA_025963735.1 Bacteroidota bacterium | reverse complement strand
AATACAAAAGCAGTTAATCCTCCAACAGGAACTTATACTGCTCCTGTAGGTTTTGGTACAAGTTCGGGTATTTTAGCGTCTGATTTTACAACCCAAAACACCACTACTTTAACCGGTGCTGTTATTGGAATAGCTACAAATACTGCCAGCGTTAACAACCCCGTTTATGTGGCTTTATTAAATTCTACCGGTTCGGTAATTGCAACCAGCCAGACTATAACTTTAACAACTCCAATGTTAGGCACGGCGGTTCAGTTTAGTTTTGCTCCACAAACTATTACTGCTGGTACTCTTTATTACATGGGTATGGCTCAACCTTCCAACACTTTGTCTTATGCACCTTATGGCACTCAGGCGTCTTCAAATACCCCTCAAAATTATAATCAGTTTTTAATAACTGGAGGCACACCTTCACCTTTAGGCGGTGGTTTTGGATATTTTAAAATTGAGGCTATTTACTCAGGTACTTGTAACATTCCTACTTCAGTTAACCATGCTATTTCTGCAGCTTCAAATGTTAATGTTTACCCTAACCCAACAGTTAACGGTAAAACTAACGTTGCAGGTTTAGAAGGTGCTAACGTAATTACTGTTTACAACATGTTAGGCCAGGTAGTTTCTACTACTTCAACCGACAAAGAAGTTGTTACCATTGATCTTTCTGCTCAAACTGCAGGAAATTATTTAGTAAGAATTACTAACTCAAACAACCAGACTAAAACTTTAAAGGTTATTAACCAATAAGTTTAAAAGGTTAAAATATAAAATCCCGGTTACTTTGGTAGCCGGGATTTTTTTATTATTGGAGGTGATCTAAAGCGCGCCTATAAAGAGGTTTTTATCACATAAACTTTAGCATTCAGTCACTTAATTGACTTAAGGCCGTAAGTCCATAAATACTGTTGTAAACTTGAGGAAAGGTGTGAGCTATAATAATTACTGCCTGTCGCTAGGCTGAATAAAAAACGTAGGAGTATCTTTAACTTACTTATTCTACTATTATTTTCTTAACCTGTTTATCGGAATCATTTTTAATTTCGATAAAATACATGCCTTTTGGTTGCTTGCTCAGATCAAAAACCTTAGAAAATTTTTCATTTAAATGGTGAAATCTTTCAGCGTAAACAATCTGGCCTACGTTGTTAATTATTGAGATTTCTGTGAAGTCACTGTTCATTATGCTACTTTCTACTTTAAAAAGACCTTGTGTAGGGGTCGGATAAATTTTCATTTCATCTTCGCTTTTTTTTTGAGATGGTATACCGGAGGTTAATGGCTGACTAAGTTTGGAAATCAGCATATCGTAATAGTCAGATGTTCCTGTAACCGCTATAGAGTCAAAGTGATGTGTAGCTTCAATCCTGCCAGTAAGATATATATCGTTGTTATCTCCAATAACAAAATCGCTTGGACCTACATTAGCCCAATTGCCGCTTGTGTTTTTACTCCAAAGCAAATTACCCTGTGGGTTTATTTTCATTACCAATAAACTAACCGTATTTGTAAGTACAGTACTTTGATATTGCATGTTTTTTCTAAATGCACCTGCTAAATAAATATTATTGTTATTATCGTGTCGGATTCCGCGAAACCCCCCATCAAGGTAAACCAAGTTAGCCCATATATTATTACCTTGTTGAGTATACCTTGCAATGGTAACGGTATTGGTATTGTTTCCGCTAGTATTAGCATAGGTCATGCCAGTAATATAAATAGAAAGGTCGTCTGTAACATCCACAGCATCTGAAAGTGCCGGTGCCAGAAACTGGCCGGCGAGATTGCCTGTATAACTTATTTTGTTTAAGTTACTTGAGGTTATACCATTGTTAGTTAGTAAATAAGTTGTCCCCAGTTTATCACAGGTAATTGGCATCCAGCCACATTGAGCATAGTCGCCAATTCTGTTCCAAACCTCATTTCCTGCTGAATCTAACATATATACAGCACTGCTGCATACCGAATATTGTGTGATGAATCCTGCAATCACTACCCCTCCAAAATTATTAGTACAAATGTTCGTAAAACATTTGTTTGGGTAGGATTTAGCCCATACTTGCTGGCCGTTGCTATTAAATTTATAGATTTGATTAATAGAGGCAACAAAAGTATTTCCTTCTTTATCTGTTACGGTTGCCGGAACTCCCATTCCAATAGTATCTTTATTTAATAAAACACCTGACGACGAATATTTGAAAAGTAACACACTTTCTTTAAAAGCTGCCCCCGGGCCGGTTGTGCAGACCGCGCTTCCCACAACATAAATGTTCCCCCACTTGTCTATACTTATTTTTTTACCTTCTTCTTTGCACCCCAGTTGACTATCATAGGTTGTGGCCCAATCCCAGGTTTGAGATTGAATTGTAAAAATTAACAAAAATAACGAACAGGTATATAATCTTTTCATAATAGGGTGTTTTTATAGTATTGCAATTTTTAAGCCAACTAATGTAATCCCAATTCTCACCCTACAATTTACCCCTTTTAACCGGATTTTATACGTTCTTACCGAATTTAAGGCTTTTTAACAGGTTGAACTGGTAGATTCATGCTGGTTGGTAAAGGGCTGCGATTTACTGGCCTGGTTGGTTCTGAAAAAGGTGGCCCGGTTACGGTCGTAATCAAACCCACAAAAAATAATATTGTCGGGCAAATCTTTACGAATATTTTTAAGCTGGGTTAAAGGTACTTGGCCTGTTTGACTTAAGATGCTTTGAAGCGCTTCCATTTTACGAGTGGTTTTGTATTTCGGACCAATGTTAAACAAGGTGGCCAGATGCTTCGAAGCCGTTTTTTTCGTACCATTTTAATTTGCTGAACACTTGTTTTCTTATGGCTTCGCTTAAAAACAAATTGCTTACTTCATCAATGTCTTTATCATACAGTTCTATCATGGCGGCCAGCATGAGGCTTCCCCCTGAATTGGCCACTACAACGTCAAACTGCTGTAAGATGTTACCGCAGGTAGTGCCCACGCGGGTGCCTTTATATATTTGTTTTAAGGCAATGGATTGAAGCAGGGCCCAGGAGCCGCCGCCATCGAGTGATAATATTTTATATGGTTGCATAATATTTTTATTTAGTTAATTTTCTTGTTTCTCCAATGAAAAATAAATGGCGCTATTATTCTGTTAACTGAGACATTCAGGCAAAGGATTTTGTTTATTTATTATTTCCCTTTCTTTCTTGCTTGATCAAGAAAGAAGCAAAGAAATCAAGGCTGCAAATAAATCCTTGTTTTGTTAGCTGAAGCCTTTTCTCTGTCGCCCGCAAACTCGTTAAGAACACTGGCGCATCTTAACTCAAACAGCGCGGGCTCTTATCAATTTTTAAATTATATACTGCCTACATGTTATAACCGGAATTAAATTTAAAAATTGGTGGGCAGAAAAGTCTTCGCTACAAATCTTACGGAATTTATTTAAGGCCGCAATTAACGAAACGTACCCCGCATCGGCCCGCGTTAACATGGCGCCTGAGGCAATGGCATTTAACAACTCGCCTTTTACCGATACGGAATATGGCGGATACCCTGAAGCAGTATGCGCTTTTTGTAAAAGGTTAGCTGTAAACTGCACCTGATGAATGCATAGTACGCCTAAGGCTGTAAACCAGTTATAGTTTTGATCTTCTTTAAAACCAAAAGAAGCGTTTAATAATTGTAAGGGGTAATTGGTTGGCTGTTGTTGTGCCAACTCATGTGTTATTTTTATAAGTGCTTCTTTTTTAATTGTATTAAGAAGCATTTTTATTGCTGTATCTCGTTTCATGGTAATTGGTTTTTTAAAACCCCATGTATTGCTACACGGGGTTTTGGTTTTTAATTATAAAGGCATAATGCTTATAGGAGCTAAAGAATGCTCGCCGTTAATGGTTACAAGAACCACCCTGAACCAGTATTTTACACCGCTCTCCAGATTTCCAATAAAGGAACTGCTTACGTAAGTGATGTTACCGGTA
>JAOQAF010000248.1 GCA_025963735.1 Bacteroidota bacterium | reverse complement strand
GATGTTAAATGTTCGCATGGAACTTCAACCGGTAAAATTGATGAATCCGCCATGTTCTATTTAAACGCGCGCGGCATTAGCAGTGAAAATGCAAAGGTGATGTTATTGCATGCATTCGCCGGCGAAGTAATTGACAGAATAATTCCTGAAAGTTTAAAAGCATTGGTTCAGGAAAAATTAGGTTTTAACTAAATGATTACTCAAAAATCAGAACATATTAAACTGGATACCGAACTAATAAGAAAGGATTTTCCTATTCTTAACAGAAGCATTAATAACTTTCCTTTAATATATTTTGATAACGGAGCTACTACCCAAAAACCCAATCAGGTTATTGAAGCTATAACCAATTACTATTCAAACACCAATTCAAATATTCATCGTGGCGTGCATACCCTTAGCCGCGAAGCAACTGAAGCTTTTGAGGTGGCAAGAAAAACCATCGCGTCGCATTTTAAAATTAAAAACGAACAACAATTAATTTTCACCTCCGGCACTACCGATTCTTTAAACATCATTTCGGCCGGACTTTCACGTTCAGTCTTAAAGAATGGTGATGAAATTATTCTCTCAAGCTATGAGCATCACTCCAATATTTTAACCTGGCAATTATGGGCCGGAGAGAATAATGGAAAACTGAAAATCATCCCATTAAAAAATGATCATTCTTTAGATTATGAAGCTCTCGAAAAGCTTATAACCCCTAAAACCAAGATCATTGCCATAACGCATGTTTCCAATACCCTTGGTCTTGTTACCGATCTAACACAAATAAAAGCAATCGCAAAAAAACATAATTTAATTATTGTAGTTGATGGCGCCCAGTCGGCCCCTCACATGGAAGTTGATCTAACGGAGCTGGATGTTGATTTTTTTGTCTGCAGCGCGCATAAAATATACGGCCCCACCGGCACCGGCATTTTATATATGTCGGAAAAATGGCTTAGGGCCTTACCCACCACTAAACCAGGAGGCGGCACTATAAAAACCGTTAGTTTTGAAAAGACCGAATACGCAGAAGGCGCCTTACGGTTCGAAGCCGGCACCCCCAATATTGAAGGTGTAATAGGATTTGCCGCCGCAATCAATTACCTTAACAGATGGGGCATGAAGATTATTCATGAATATGAACTCGGGCTGGTTAATTACGCCCAGTACAAACTAAGTGAAATTCCTGAGGTAATTGTTTATGGTCAAAGCACAAATAAAGCAGCTGTTATTTCTTTCAACGTAAAAGACGTGCATCCTTTTGATGTAGGAACCCTGCTCGACAAATATGGCATCGCGGTACGTACCGGCCATCATTGCACACAGCCTTTAATGGCCATCTTATGCGTGCCCGGCACCGTGAGAATTTCTTTCGCGATTTATAATACCAAAACAGAAATAGATTTTTTTATTGAAAAACTTAAAAAAGTAATTTCAATGTTAAAATAAATTGAAGCATGAGCATAACCGATATAGAAAATGAGATTGTTGAGGAGTTCGAAATCTTTGGACAGGATTGGGAAGCCAAGTATGAACACCTGATTGACCTTGGAAAATCTTTACCTGTTATTAAAGAAGAACGGAAGACGGAAGACAAACTTATTAAAGGATGTCAAAGCCGCGTTTGGCTTGATTCTGAAAAGAAAAACGATAAAATATTTTTTACCGCCGATAGCGACGCCATTATTACTAAAGGAATGGTTGCTTTAATGATAAGGGTTTTAAATGGTCAGGGCGCTAAAGATATTATTGAATCAAAATTAGAGTTTATAAATAAAATAGGATTAAAAGAACATTTATCTCCTACGCGCGCGAACGGTTTGGTAAGTATGATCAACAGAATGAAAATGGACGCTTTAACTTTAAGCAAATAACAAAATGGCTGCAATTATTATTACAAAAAATACGGAATTAATGCAACGCATTATTGATGAGATTAAAACCGTTTTTGATCCGGAAATTCCTGTTGATATCTGGGAGCTCGGGCTTATCTATGAATTGAATCTGAATGAAAGCAATGACCTGTCGGTAGTAATGACCCTCACTTCACCCAATTGTCCGGTTGCCGAATCACTTCCTGCCGATTTAAAAAATAAATTACAGTTATTGCCCGGAGTAAATTCGGTGGATTTAAAACTTACGTTTGAGCCTTCGTGGGAAAAAGGCATGATGAGCGAAGTAGCGCAACTTGAACTTGGTTTTATGTAACAGAATAAATTACTTCACCATGGAAAATGAAATAACCAATAAAGTAGCTCAGAGTGGCATTGTTACAATTAATCTTGAAGATTTTATTGAACAGGAAGAGCGTGTTTTATTTGATATTAAACCATTATTATTTCAGGAACTTATTTTAAAAGAAAAAGATTTCAGGGAATTTATTAAAAACAATGATTGGAGCATTTACAAAAACAAATTGGTGGCACTTTGGTGCACGGCCGACGCAGTTGTTCCAACCTGGGCTTACATGTTACTTACGCTTGCCTTACAACCCTTCGCTAAAAAAATTATATATGGTGATCTTAAAGACCTGGAAAATTTATTATTCGCCGAACGATTAGCCAGACTAAACGTTTCTGAATATAAAGATGCCCGTATTGTAATAAAAGGATGCGGAGATAAACCACTTCCAACAAATGCCTACATTCAAATCACCGCTTTACTTAAACCTGTTGTAAAAAGCATTATGTATGGCGAACCCTGCAGTACCGTTCCGTTATATAAGGCACCTAAATAAATTTCAGTAAATGAAGCCTGTTTTTAAAATCATATTATTTCTTTTGTTAATTGGGTTTTATCCGCAAAATGTACATGCGCAGGATAAAATGTTTAAACAAAAAAAGGAACGGAAACGCATCTGGCGTAAGTGGCGTAAAAACAGGGAGGCTTATAATCCTTACGTGGACGCCAAGGCGAAGGATAAGCCAAGCGCTAAAATGGCAAGAAAAAATAAAAAGGAATTAAAACGGCAGAAAAGAACAGCAAAAAAAGAATTGAGAAAAAATAAAAAGAAATTTGGCACCCAGGATTAATTTTTCTTCTTTTTGTTACTGTATTTTCCTTTTTTGATAGCGTCAATAAACTGAGCCCAGGCAAATGGGTTTAAAAGTGAAATGCTGGGTGTTTGTCCGCGGGTATAAGCCTTGGTATAATAAGCCATCATTACATATTTATAATTTTCAGATGCGCTTGCCGTTTGGTTGCGTTCAAGATAAGTCAGCGCTTCCCGCTGCAGATTTTTCTCAGCCCTGTCCATGTCTGTATCTTTTAAGTTAAGGGCTAAAAAGGCACGTTTAAAATCTTCTTTGCTTGGCCATGGAAAAACCTCAATGGGAGGAAGGTCGATAGTGTCTTTTGTTAAAACCTGAACGGCGTAATAATATTTTTGTTTTAAAGTATCGGCAATTTTATAACTTCTGTTTTTATAAACCATCGAATGAAATTCCAGTTCATCGCCCGGGTTAACAACAAGGCTGAAAAACCCTGAAAAATCTGAATTGGTGCCACGGCTGGTACCTTTAACAATTATATAAACCAAAGGAATTGGCGTTAAACTATCCTGATCAAGAACTACTCCTGAAAACTGAATCAGCGGTTTGTTTTTTTCGGCAGGACCCTGGGCATGAATGGTGCTTGCCGCACAGAATATTAAAAAGATACTTAAAAGATGCTTCACTTCATAAATGTACCAATAGTTTGTCATTTTTTTAAGGCATTAACAAAAATTAGATGGATATAGCTTTTAAAGGAATTTAGATTAAATTTGTATAAATGGCGCGGATTATACGTTACATACTACTTGTTTTATTTTCCGCAACTGCCGTTGCTCAAACGCGCGTGATTAAACCGGTAAAAAAAGCCTATTCTAAAACAACCAATTTTGGAATTGGCGCCGGCTACACGAACAGCGTTTTGTTTCTTAACCGCAACGTGAAAGAAAACAACGATGCCCGTGGTTTTACTTTTTCGTTAATTTACGGAGGAGCGCGTATCTTAAGAACCAGTATAGAATACACACATTACCAATCAATAGATATTGAACCTACCTGGTATAACATTAAAGCCGGCGCTGTGGAAGCCAACATTCATGTGATTGCCCGCTTTAAAAAAACCAATGCTTTCTTTTAACATCTTGCAGGATTAAGTTATAATATGTTTTCGGGATATTTCACCGGTCGTAACGATTTTCTGAATCTCAGCGAAAAATATCCGGTCAATCAAAATATTTCCACTAACTGGGTGGGGTTAAATGTGGGAACGGGTTATGAATATTATTTTAAATTTTTGAGTTTTTTTGTTGATTATAAAATGCGTGTAGGATTTTCCGATAAACATCAGTTAAACATTATGGATGTTTGTTATACTTTTGGATTAAGATATAATTTAAAAGTTCCATCCATTTACAAAATATTCAGCGGCACGCGCAGCAGGTATTTATTAGACAGCGAACCTGTTGAAAATTAATTTATGGAAAGCTATTTTCTGAACCTCCAGCATTTCTTCGCTCATTATCTGCCTGTAAAAAATCCGGTACTAATTCTTGCGCTTACTCTTTTAATTATTTTATTTTCACCTTTAGTTTTCAGGCGCTTTCGTATTCCGGGCATCATTGGTCTTATTCTGGCCGGTATTATTATTGGTCCGCATTCGCTCCATATCATTGAATCTACAAACAGCTTTGAGCTGCTTTCCAAAACAGGTTTATTATATATAATGTTTCTTGCAGGTCTCGAGATTGACATGCATGAGTTCAGGCATAACCGTAATAAAAGCATTGTTTTTGGAGCGTTAACTTTCCTTATTCCAATTACCATCGGTTATTTTGTGTGCATGTATGTGTTTCATTTTTCGTTATGGTCATCTGTTTTATTAGCCAGCATGTTCAGCACACATACTTTATTAAGTTACCCCATTGTAAGCAACATGGGTATAGTTAAAAACCGGGCCGTACAAATAACTTTTGGAGGAACGATCATTACGGATTCAGCGGTACTTATTTTATTGGGAGTAATTACGAATATTGTTACCGGAGAAATAAACGGCGCTTTCTGGATGCGGATTATATTATCACTTTCATTGTTACTTTTTGCCACTCTTTATTTATTGCCTAAAATAAGCCGCTGGTTTTTCAGAAACATTGAATCTCAGGCCAGCTCACAATACATTTATGTTCTGGCGGTAGTGTTTATTTCGGGCTTCATGAGCGAACTTGCAGGTGTAGAACCCATTATTGGGGCATTTTTAGCAGGTTTGGGCCTTAACAAGGTTATTCCAAATAACAGTATTCTTATGAACCGCATTGTTTTTATTGGAAATACGCTTTTCATTCCTTTCTTTTTAATAAGTGCGGGAATGCTGGTTGACCTGAGATTATTTTTTAAAGGAGCCAACGCTTTGGCCTTTGCCGGGATTTTAAGTGTAGTTGGACTTGTTACAAAATATCTGGCAGCTTATGTTACCGCTTTAATTTACAAGTATACCAAATTTGAGCGCAATATTATTTTCGGTTTAAGTGTATCGCATGCCGCGGCAACCCTTGCAGTTATTAAAGTAGGTTTTGATATTGGTCTTTTTGATCAGAATGTTATTAATGGAACAATTATTTTAATACTTATTTCCTGTCTTGTTAGTTCTTTTGTAACGGAAAGAGCTGCACGTAAAATTGCCGTTCAGGAAAAAGAGGTTACCAGAAAAACAAGCGATAAAACAGAACGCATTTTAATACCGGTTAGTAACCCTGAAAATATTCAGCGGCTAATTGATTTCGCACTCCTTATTAAAGACGAAAAATCAAATGAGCCCATATATCCCTTATCCATTGTAGAAGATGATGCGGATGCCGATGAAAAAATAAACATTGTAAGAAAAGTAATTGAGGGCGCCGCCGAACAAATATCAAGCGGCGATAAAAAAGTGGAGATCCTGAAAAAAGTGGATCTGAGTATTGTAGATGGCATCGCACGTACGGCGAAGGCTTACAACATCACCGATATTTTAATAAGCTATAAAGCGCATCATGGTACTTCAACAATTATTTTTGGAACCATAGCTGATAACCTACTTAATAAAACCAAACAGTCGGTTATTATTTCAAAAATACTTCAGCCATTAAATTCATACAGCCGTGTTATTGTTATTCTTTCGCCAAACGCTGAACTTGAAAACGGATTCTACAGAGTAAGTACAAAAATAAGCGTTCTTTTAAAACAAATAGGCCAGGAGGCAAGCATATATGGCCAACCAGGAACAATAAACGATTTCTCCGGCGTTATTAATGATAAGAAAAAAGCGTTTTATAAATATTTTGAGTTAAGCTCCTACGAAAACATTGGACCACTTAATAACCCCAGGGAAGATGATCTTTTTGTTTTCTTAAGTGCGAGGAAACAAACCGTGAGTTACGATTTTCATGTGGATGACATGGCCAGGAATCTGAACAAAAGTAACGAGTTTACCAGCTTCACAGTGTTTTACCCCGAAATAAATAAAACGTTGCAGGATGGCCGGATTAGCGACATGACTACCACCGCCATTGAAGCAAGAATAGAAAAAATTAAACATGTAACAGAAAAAATAACCGGTATTTTTAAAAAAGAAGATTCTGAAGAAAAGGAATAATTTATTATTCCCGCCACTGACCTTACTACTAAAAACCGTAATTTTACTTTAATCTTTGAACTTCGACTACACATACATTATTTTTTGTGGGGCTATTATTTTTGAACCAGTAACTATCCTTACCAATTTTTTCATTGCCGCGTTTTCCATTTTTGCATTTTATAAAATCCAACAGTATAATGTGCCGCTTGCCAAACACTGGGCTTTCTTTTTTTTAATGATTGGTTTAAGCAGCGCTGTTGGTTCGCTTGCCCACGGGGCACATTACCAGTTAGGAGTGGGGTTTTTAAAAACAACCGTATTTCTCATGCATTCAATTTCGTTGATTGCCATTTATTTTTGTTTTAAAGCTGCAAGCCTTTATCACTCTATTATACATAAAAAAACAAATAATAAATTTGTAACGCTTTTTGTTGTTATCTGGATCATAGTTCTCCTTATTCTTACATTTATTCAAAACAATTTCCTTTTAATCAAAATCCACGCCGGTATTGTTTTAACATATTCACTTATTATTCATATTATAAATTATAAAAAACCAGGCAGTGCAAATATTGCGTGGGGAATAGTAATTTCTTTTTTATCCATTGTTGTGCATTCACTAAAATTATCTTTAAGCGAATGGTTTAATTACAAAGACATTTCACATGTATTTATGTTGATTTGTTTGATTTGCATGTTACAGGGTGTGACTAAAATTTTAAAAGTGAATTATCCTCTACCCTCGTCGCAATAAATCTCTTTCAAATTCATTAACAAGCCATGAGAATTTGGGTTTGCCTTATACTACTTTTATTTTTGAAATGTTCAGTGGAAGAAGATATTTCTCAAAACCTGAAGGGCCGTCACTGGTATGTGAATGCTGAAAACTGGCTCACCGCCAAATCGGCTACTTTAACCCTTGACAGCACTGTTAGACACGATTGGGAGATGGAATTGCATTCAAACCACCGGATGGGATATGCCTCGGCATTTCCTGTTGAATTTAAAGACAGTAAAGGCATTACACATGCCAAAGGTGAGCGGTTTACCGATACACTTTACACTTATGAAATAAAGAATAATATTATAAAAATCAGCAAAGGGGAGGAAATTTATTACCTTTCGATTCAAAAGAACGGAGGCAACACATGGCTTATCGAACCCTCGGACTCAAATCAATTTGAAAAATAATTATTAGAATTTATAATCTTTGTACTCGCGAGTAAATTCTCCTTCTTCAAATTTGGGATTAACCTGCAAAAAGTGATAATTGTATTCTTCAAAAATTCCTTTTTCATCAACCACTTTTACGCTTATTGGTAAAAAATAAAGCTGATCAATATAAAGTGTTACTGTTTTACAATACCAGGTTGGAATTTTTATTACCTGTCCGGGTTTAAGTATATCAAAGTAATCATTGAACTTTGGATTTTTTTCCAGGATCATGTACTCACTGATGAAAAATTTACGCGCAATGCTGGTTATGCTTTCATTGGCCTGAACAGTATAATCGGTGTAACCAAAATCTTTATTATTAATTGTAATTTTATAACAAGGCCTGTTATTAATTCTTTCTTCCCCTTCAAGTTTAAAATACTCATCGAATTTATCGCCAATTTTAAACATACTGTATTCAATTATATTACCAAAATAATCATACCCCATTTCATTAAGGGTATGGTGCTGATCCTGTCGCATCAAATCACCCATGGGATCAAGGTTAAGATTAATGTAAGGAAACGAATTGGGCTTTACCAAAGCGCGGCCTTTATTTTTTCCCTGAAGCCAAAGCACTTCTATCCCTTTAATGTATAAATAAATTAAGCGCGGACTCCTGCTAAACTTTACAGAACTTTCATAATAGTTAAATCCTTTTTTTCCGCGCTCAGTAATTTTCAAATGGTACTTTAATCCTTTTACTTCCCGTATTGACTTTATTGTTTTTGTCATTATCTCCTTGCAGCTTAAAGTACTTTTTTGCTGAGCAACTGCAAATGAGAGGGAACATAAAAATAAAATGGTATATATAAACTTCTTAATCATAATTATTAATTCTAAAAATACTACAATTTAATATTAGTATTAAAAGTGAAACCATTTTTTTATGAAATTTTTGAATTTTAACAGGGCTTATGAAGAAATTCCAGAGCAAGCCTTTCAGCCTTTTCGCATGCCTCTTCCAGTTTTTCATTAAGAATAAATACGTCAAACAATTCTGCGGTTTTTAATTCCTTTTCAGCCTTCGCGATTCTCCGGGCAATGCTTTCCGGATTATCTGTTTGCCTGCTGTGAAGCCTTTCTTCAAGTATTTTAATGCTGGGAGGCATTACAAAAACAGCTAACGCCTGGGCTTTAAACTGGCTCTTTAAATTTAACCCGCCTTCTACATCAATATCAAAAATCACCGCTTTACCTTTAGCCCATATTTTCTCAACTTCTGTTCTTAAAGTACCGTAATAAACTCCCGAATAAACTTCTTCCCATTCCAGAAACTCTTTATTGGCTATTTTTTGTTTAAACTCTTCAAGGCTCAGATAATGGTAGTCTTTTCCATTTTCCTCTATTCCCCTTTGGGGCCTGCTGGTGGCAGAAATCGAAAATTCTATCTGATCGGGAAAAGTTTTGAGTAAATGGCGCACAATGGTTGTTTTGCCCGACCCGGAAGGGGCTGAAAATATGATCAATTTTCCGTTCTCCATGCGCAAAGATATAATAATATCGGGGCCGGTTATAAATAAAAACTCCTAAATTATACTGTAATGATTAACAACAACCTTTAATAGATAAAATTATTCTATTCCTTAACTTTCTTGTAAATTTGTGCCGCATTTAACCATTGTTATTTTAAAAATTCAAACAGTTATTGCCCTTCCATCTAATTTACCAATATGAAACAACTATCTTTTCTTCTGTTACTTTTTGGCTTTATAGCTTTTAAAGCCCAGGGTCCGCCTGCAGGTAAGGGTGGCAATGCCGACATGATGAAGGCTATGAAAGACCTTAAAGGCCGTGTATATGGAAAAATCATTGATGCCGGAACAAAAAAACCCGTGGAATTTGCCTCCGTTGTTGTTTTCTGGTACAATAAAGACAGTGTTATAAGCGGTGCTCTTGCAAAAGAAAACGGCGATTTTAACATTGATGATCTCCCTGCCATGGGCGGATTTCGGTTAAGAGTAACACAAATAGGATATAAAGCATACGAAACAAAAATATACATACAGGCACCAAATAAGTTAGAGCAGGATCTTGGCAATATTCCTTTTGAAGTGGATCAAAAATTGTTGAACGAAGTGGAAGTTACCGCCGAGAAAAGCGCTCTTGTTATGTCAATTGACAAACGCACTTACAATGTAGATAAAGATTTATCGGTTAAAGGCGGTACGGCCGTTGATGTAATGAAAAACGTACCAGGCGTAACTGTGGATGCCGATGGAAACGCGCAGTTACGAAATCAAAGTCCGATGATATATGTTGATGGGAGACCAACAAACTTAACACTACAACAAATTCCGGCCGACCAGATTGACCGTGTTGAAATTATCACCAACCCATCTGTGAAATATGATGCCAGCACCACCGGTGGAATTTTAAACATTGTTTTAAAAAAGAATTTAAAGCCGGGATATAACGGCATGCTCATGGCTTATGTTGGCACTGGCGACAGGTATGGCGGCATGGCCAATGTGAATGTAAAGGAAGGCAAATGGAATTTATCGCTGATGTATTCATACAACCAGGCAATTAATAAAACAAAGGGATATACCCGTCGTACGCAGCTGGACAGTTTGCAGAATCCATCCGGCTATTTTAATCAGGATAATAATACCAGAATGACCAACGCGTTTAATTTTGGAAGAGTGGGCCTTGATTACGCCATTAACAACCGTAACACCATTTCATTAAACGGCATGATCATGGGAGGAGCCTTTAAAACCAACGATCAGCAGGACTTTCACATTTTAAACAAAGATAAAGTGCAGCGATTTTATGGCAACAGGGTAAACGATCAGCACGCCGCATTTCAAAACTATAATACGCAACTCCTTTATAAAAAAACCTTTCCTAAAGCAGGTAAAGAATTGACGGTGGATGTTAATCATAATTATACAAATTCCAACAACGGTTACCTTTTTTCAACTTACAATCACCTGGATCCTGATACCATTTACATTCCCGCAACCTATCAGAAAAATGATGGTACCAGTAACGCCAACCAGTATATCTTTCAGATGGATTATGTAAATCCTATTTCGGAAACGCGAAAATTTGAAGCTGGAGTAAAAGCGTTTTATAAAAACTCGGTAGCCATTAACAATACGTCAAATGCTACTTCCGGCGACTCTTACAAACATGATAGTATTATGAGTAATCATTATGTGATCGATGACATGGTAAATGCCGCTTATGTAAACTTTAACGATAAACTTTTTTGGGGAATCATGTATCAGGCAGGTTTAAGATTTGAACAATCATATTACAAAGGAAATATAACAGATAAAAAAACCTCGTTTTCATACAATTATCCTGCTACCTCTGAAGACCTGATGAAATCATTGTTTCCGGGTATTTATTTTTCAAAGAAATTAAAAAACAACCAGGAACTTCAGTTAAACTTCAGCCGCAAAATAAACAGGCCTAACTTTTTTCAGTTAATGCCCGTTGTAATGTTTGCCGATAAACAGAACTACCGTATAGGTAACCCACAGTTAAAACCTGAATTCAAAAATATTGCTGAACTCAACTATAACAAAATATTTTCGAAAGGAAGTTATTTAGGTTCGGGCTATTTCAGGTACGAAGAACAACCGATCACGGACGTGGCGTATCCTTCGGTGGAAGACCCAACAGTTCTGGTAAACACAACAGTTAACGGAAAGAACAGCATCCGTTATGGGATGGAAAATACCATCAAGTACACGCTCTTCAAAAATTTTGATTTGACTCTTAACGCCAACGCTTTTTACATTTACATTAAAGGAACCGTAGTTTCAAACCAACCCGAAGTTAAAGCTGAAGGATATGCTTACAACGCCAAAGCTGTGCTATCGTACAAATTACCTAAAGCAATAACATTACAGGTTAACGGTAACTATGAATCACCAAGAATATTATTGCTTGGAAAAAGCAACGAGATTTATTCAATGGATGTATCATTAAATAAAATGATAGGTTTTAAATGGATCTTTAACGCCACCCTTAGTGACGTGTTCAATACTCGCAGAATGGGAGCTCATTATCAAACACCTTATTACATCCAGGATTTATCAAGAAGAAGAGAGAGCCGTTATCTGAGATTCACAGTAACTTACATTTTTGGGAAGATGGACGCATCGATCTTTAAAAAAGGAAAACAAATGCGCGGCAACGATCAGCAGGGTAATCAGGATGGTTTGGATTTCGGAAAGTAAAGATGACGCATACGATTAATATTGAAGGAATAAAGCTTTATGCTTATCACGGTTGCCTTGATGAAGAAGCAAAAATTGGTGGCAATTACATTGTAGATGTTTATATGCAAACTGATTTTACAGAAGCGGCAAAAACAGACGACCTTTCTAAAACCATTGATTATTGCGCTATTTACGGGATCTGTAAAAAAGAAATGGCCGTTCGCAGCAAACTGATAGAACAGGTTTGTGAACGGATGTTTAACGAGATTCGTTCTGAATTTAAAACAATAAGTCATCTTCATGTAAAGCTTACAAAACTTTTACCTCCTATAAACGGTGATGTTGAAAAAGTAAGCGTGGAAATAAAGGATTAATTAGTTGTAAGTTTTTAGTTCTGAGTTTTTAGCATTTAATAATCTGTGTCATCGGCGAATCCCGTGGCTACTTAGGGATTGGTTTTTAGTTTTTAGTTAATTGGCAATAAATCTGTGATCTCTGTATCATAAAGTGTAATCATTGAATTTCATGGACATACCTGAAAAATATGGTAAATTTACATTATGGATTTCGACAATACTGAACGCACCGAATTATCGCAGCTTGGCGAATTCGGATTAATTAAACATCTCACCCAGCACATTGAACTTACACAGCAATCAACAATTAAAGGTGTTGGTGATGATGCCGCTGTTATAGATAACAAAGATCTTCAAACGGTTGTAAGCACCGACATGCTTGTTGAAGGAGTTCATTTTGATCTTACCTATGTTCCTTTAAAGCATCTGGGTTATAAAAGTATTGTTGTTAATCTCAGCGACATTTATGCTATGAACGCTCAGCCTGCACAGGTGGTTGTTTCCTTCGCCCTGTCAAGCAGATTCAGCCTGGAGGCCGTTGAAGAATTATATGCCGGAATGTTAATGGCCTGTAAAAAATATAATGTAGATTTGGTTGGTGGCGATACTACTTCCAGTTTGAGCGGCCTTGTTATTAGTATTACCGCCATTGGTTCTGCAAAAAAAGAAGATCTTGTGTTCCGCGACGGAGCAAAAGAAAGTAATTTACTTTGCGTGAGCGGTGATTTAGGCGGAGCATACATGGGATTGCAAATTCTTGAACGTGAAAAAGCAGTGTTTAAAGACAATCCCAAACTGCAACCAGACCTGGAAGGAAAAGATTATATTTTGGAACGCCAGTTAAAACCTGAAGCACGCAAGGATATTATTGAATTACTGAAAGGCCTTGAAATAAAACCAACTTCGATGATTGATGTGAGTGATGGCTTGTCTTCCGAGATCCTCCATTTATGCACACAGTCAAATGTTGGCGTTGAACTTTACGAAGAAAAAATTCCGATTGACCCTTTAACCTATGATACGGCGCGGGAATTTAATTTAGATCCTACCATGTGCACCTTAAGCGGCGGCGAAGATTATGAATTACTGTTTACCATTGACATTGGCGACTATAACAAAATAAAAAACCTGCCCGACTTTTCAATTATTGGTCACATTACCAATACTGCCAAAGGACTGAATATGGTATCAAAATCGGGAAGCGTGCATGAATTAAAAGCACAGGGGTGGAACGCGTTATTGAAACGTTAGTGAGATTTTAATTCTTACTCTTTTCTATTTCCAGGCCAAAGTCCATAATAAGAGGCAGCGGATCCACTCTCATGCCCTGTTCAAATATAAACTCGTATTTTCCTCCTAAAGGAAAGCGCACATTTTTTTTAACCGGGATTTTAAAATCAAAGATGTCGCCCGCACCGCTTCCTTGCCACTCCCCTTTTTGATTAGCAAGAACAATTTCCATGGTATCAGTTAATACTTTTCCATCGGGGTATTTTGTGGTTACAAAAAGAAAAAGATTGTTATATGGATAAGCATCGGCATGCCGTATCATTAAATTAATATTATTCAATGTCATTGTATCTTTAATTTCAACATTAAAAACAGCTTTTTCGCTTACATGCCATTCATTTTCCTTAAAAGTATGGTACTGGCTGAAAACAACATTGTTGTTGCAGGAAGATAACAATAGTGCGCCAAATAAGGCGATAATGGCCGCCAATAAAATTTTATTTCTGATCATTGTTATCATCTTTTGGTTTATTGGTGTTGCTGTCAGAGTTGGGATTATTGTTGGGCTTATTATTTGGATTATTATTACGCGGTTTATTCTGAAAATTCTTTCCTTTATTTTGATTGGGGTTTGGTTTGGTTTGGTTGGGATTAGCACCCTTGTTTTGGTTGGGATTTGGCTTTTTATTCTGATTAGGATTCGGACCTTTATTGGTGTTTGGTTTTGGCCCTCTGTTAGGATTCAGGCTTACAGGTTTATCCAAAGGCGCAACCGTTCCGTCCAATTTATGCATCTCGCCTTGTGGCCCTTTATTTTTATTGACCGAAGGTTGAGATCTGTTATGTTTATGCTGCGGTTTATTTTTTGATTTACTACGGTCAAAACGTGTTAAACTATCCTGCCCTACTACATTTTCAAAACTATGTTCTACCACTTTTGCTTTTGCTACCTGAGTAAAGGCCGATACCAGATCTTCAGGTTGTTCATTCTTCGCGTTCAGTTCAAGCACTTCCTTTACCTTATCTACTTTCATAGGAATGAAAACACTCGTATCATGTCTGTAGCTGAACCACATCATGCGCTTAAATATATCGGTCTTTTGCAAAAAAGCTTCTCCCTTTTTTGTGATCAGTCTTTTGTTTTCCATGTCAGGAAACTCTTTCAAAGCATCCAGATAGCTATCGAGTTCGTAATTAAGACAGCATTTTAATTTGCCGCATTGTCCTGCCAGTTTTAAAGGATTAAGTGAAAGTTGCTGATAACGTGCCGCGCTTGTGCTTACTGTTCTGAAATCGGTAAGCCAGGTGCTACAACATAACTCTCTCCCGCATGCCCCAATACCGCCTAAGCGTGAAGCTTCCTGACGCGCGCCAATCTGCCTCATTTCTATACGCACTTTAAACTCATCGGCAAGTACTTTTATAAGTTCCCTGAAATCAACACGCGCTTCGGCAGTGTAATAAAATATCGCTTTCGACTTATCGCCCTGGTATTCCACATCGCTTAACTTCATCTGTAGCCCAAGCTTTAGTGCAATCGTACGAGCCCTGTACATGGTGTTAACTTCAAGTGCCTGAGCTTCTTTCCATTTATCAAGATCGCCCTGCTTAGCCTTGCGATAAACCTTTTTTATTTCCTCACTCTCCACACTTACGTTTCGCTTCTTTAACTGAAGCTTAACCAGTTCACCCGTTAACGATACGATTCCAATATCATGACCCGGAGACGCTTCCACCGCTATTACATCGCCAACATTTAAAGAAAGATTATTAAGATTTTTAAAAAATTCTTTACGTGAATTTTTAAAACGTACTTCAATTATATCAAAAGGTTTCTGGCCATCGGGCATGTTCATATTTCCCAACCAGTCAAACACATTTAGTTTATTACAGCCTCCTGAAGTACCGCAGGAACCATTATTATTGCATCCGGCAGGCACACCGTTATTTTCATTACTATTGCCCCTGCCAGTGCTACATCCGCTACAACTCATAAATTAAATTTAATCCTTAAAGTTAATAAAATTAAGGGGGTTTAACAAGCGCAATTAACACTAATGATTTAGTTCTTAACAGGCCTTTTTGTATATTTGAAAGAATGAGAATCCTGTTCTTCTGTCTCGTTTTTTACGTTTGTTCCGCTTTCGGGCAGGATAAAGTTTACTATTTGAACGGCACCAGTAAGGAATGCAAGGTTCTTGAAATTACCCCGGAACTTATTTATATCAAAACAAGTGAATCCAGCGAATATCTTTACCGCTCGCAGCTCCTTTTGATACAATTTAAAAACGGATCTACAGAGATTATAAATACTCCCACACAATCCGTTGTTTACAATCCGGCGGCAACGCTAAAACCATCAGATAACAATTCCGGTTCCAACCCTCTGCTTCATAAGGCAGGTAATTTATCCATTAATACCCTCGCACCTTGCAATGCCGATATCGCTGTTTTTTATGAGCATATTACCAAGTCAAAAATGTTTGGGCTTGGTATTATGGGGGCATATAACTTCAATATTCACGCCACTCTTCCTAATCAGTTTATTGCCGCTTTGCCACACGCTAAAAAAAATTATGATGCAGGTCTCACCTTCAATTTTTATCCGGGCCGTTTCGAAAACCGAACAACTCTTTATATAGGCGCGATGATTAAATACACTCAATTTAATTTTGATATGGAAAAAGACTCCCTGGGTATAACATCGGTATCCTATGATCACAAGGGAAGTCAGCTGGCAACACTTTTAACTCTGGGTACTCACACTTACTTTAACGAACACTTTTTTTTAAAAACGATGGCGGGCCTTGGAGCCTTCAGATTAAGAGATAATTATCAAACCGAGTTCAATCTTCAGTCGAACAGAAATTCAACTGGCAAAATGCATCATTACACTTATCTTCCTAAAATATACATTGGCATTAACCTGGGTTTTAGCTTTTAAATGCGATTATTGATAATCATACTCTTCTTTTTTGTGCTTAACTGCGCGGGCCAGGATAAAATTTTTCTTAAAGATGGTCTTGTAAAAAATGGGGTTATTCTTTCCATGAATAGTGATTATGTGTTTTTTAAACTTACCGATACCTCATCTTACACTTATAAAATTCCAAGAAATGTTATTTTAATGATGGAAAAATATGACGGAAAAGTTTTTGTATACGGCGACAATTCAATTAAAAAAGACAGCCTCAATAATTTACCTCCTGCAAAAAGAAACAGCATTGGCATACAACCTTTCAGTTTTTTAACCGGCCGCTTAACCGGCGTTTACGAGCGTTTAAACAAGAAAGGCACTGTTGGCTTCTGTCCGGTTATTTCGCTCACTTTTGATCCGGTAGGCATCATTTACAAAGCCAATACAGATACTTCGCGCGGAAAAGTGACGCATAACAGAGGTGTGAATTTTATTGGGGGCGCCGATGTAAATTTTTACGTTGGACGGAGTGACAGAGTTACCTTTTTTGTAGGTCCCCGTGTTCGTTATGGTGTGGATTTGTTTTTAAGAAGCATAGAAGCATATACTGTGCAAACCCAATTTGGATGGAGGATAGGCAGTATCGAAAATCGTTTTATTCAACACGTTTCTTTTGGACTTGGGTTTGTAAGAATACTTTCTTCACAGGCCGGAAAGCGGATTAACCCAAAACAATCCTATGGCTGGATGAGCATTAACTACAGGATTGGAATTAACTGGTAACGGGCCTCGTAGGCTTTATTGCCCTGTAACCCACCGGTGTGAACAATTAAAATTTTCGCGTCTTTTTTTAGCCGGTCGTTATTAAGAAGATCAAAAACCGCATACATGAGTTTAGCAGTGTAAATATAATCCAGTGGAATGCCAAACCAGTTTTCTACCTCAAATTTAAAATCAATGAGCTGCTGATCGTAATTAGCATAACCGCCAAAATGGTATTCATTTAATATTGTGGAATGATCAACCAGCTGGCCCTTATATTCGCTGATGGGTTGCTGCCCGAATTCTTTGAGCCATTTATTGGCCTCAGCAATAAGCGTATTCTCGCCTTTTAAAACAGAAATACCTATAACAATTTGATCAGCCTTTGCAGCCAGTTTTAAACCAGCGTAAGTACTGCCAGTTCCGCAAGCGCAAAAAATGTAATCATATTTTTCCTGGGCGCTGGTTAATATTTCTTTGCAGCCTTCAACTGCTTCATGATTACCGCCACCTTCGGGTATTAAGTAAAACTCGCCAAACTTTTTCTTTAGCTCGTCAAGAAAAGAGGTTTCTGTTTTGGTGCGGTATTTTTCCCTTGTAATAAAATGAAGTTGCATTCCATGGTCTTTCGCAAAAATCATTGTTGGCGAAAATTGCCCCACCTTTTCATCGCCCCCAATTACTCCTATGCACGATATACCATATTCATGACAATAAGCAGCGGTAGAAAAAATATGATTGGAATGAATGCCTCCAAACGTAAGAACAGGAAGACCCGAAACTCTGGCCTTTTCGATATTATATTTTAATTTGAAATACTTATTTCCCCCATATAAAGGATGAATAAGGTCGAGCCTCAAAATATCAATAGGCGTATTTAAATAATTAATTGGAGTTATAATAGGAATGTAATCGAGCATTCTGAATTCTTATATAAAAAATAAAATTAAGAATTTTCTTCCCATATTTTCACCAGGTGTACAATTGTTTCAGTGGCTTTTTGCATATCCTGAACGCTTACCCACTCCTGCTTGCTGTGAAAAGCATGTTCTCCCGCAAATATATTCGGACAAGGCAACCCCATAAAAGACAAACGCGAGCCATCTGTTCCGCCGCGTATGCTTGACAATACAGCTTTTACACCTGTGCGGTTGATCGCTTCCACCGCGTAATCCACTACGTGCGGACACTTATCCAAAACATCTTTCATGTTCCTGTACTGTTCCGTTACTTTAAACTCATAACTGCATTTATTGTAATTCGTCAATACGCCAACCGTTATATTTCTTAATTCTTCTTCAAGCAACAATAAGGTTTCGTTATCAAATGCCCGAATGATAAATTTAATTTCCACCTGTTCAAGTCCACCGTGAATACCCGTAGGATGAATAAAGGGCTGCTTCTTTTCAGTAGTTTCGGGTGTTTTATTTTTAGGAATTTTGTTAATTATTTCAGCGGCTAATTTTATGGCGTGCTGCATTTTATCTTTCGCAAAACCCGGGTGTGTTGGAAAACCTTTAATGATAATACTTACAGCATCTGCACTGAAGGTTTCATTTTCTATATGACCGAGGGTTTCTCCATCCATGGTGTATCCAAAATCAGCGCCCAGTTTTTTTATGTTCACTTTATCTGCTCCTCTTCCAATCTCTTCATCAGGAGTAAACAGTAACCGGATTTTTCCGTGCTTCACTTCTTTGTGAGACATCAAATAATGCGCAGCGTCCATTATTTCCGCTAATCCCGCTTTATTGTCGGCGCCAAGTAAAGTTGTACCATCGGCTGTTATTATGTCATTTCCTTTTTGATCGGCGAGAGCAGGATGTTCGCTGAATTTTATTACCTGTGTATTGTCATTTGGAAGAATAATATCCTTTCCATCGTAATTTGAATGAATAACGGGTTTAACATTGGTACCGCTACAATCAGGCGATGTATCCATGTGTGAGCAAAAACAAATTACAGGAACATTTTTAGTTGTATTACTTTCAATGGTAGCATAAACGTAGCCATGCTCATCCAGCCCGGCATCCTTAATTCCCATTTCTTTTAACTCTTCAACCAAAACCTTTCCGAGATCTTTTTGTTTTTCTGTACTCGGACAAGAAGGCGATTCAGGATCTGATTGGGTGTCAATTTTAGCGTACCTGATAAACCGTTCGCTTACCGTGAATTTGTAGTCCTTAAAATCCATAACTTAATTTTGGGTATGTTATTTATAAACTGCGTGAATTCGCATTAAGCCTTAAATTTAAAAATAGTTTTGCCAAAAAATCAATATTAACAAGCTACCGACCCATCTTTTTTTCTTATACTATTTGCACTTCTATTTAGGCAACATGCAAATGGTTTAATCTGGCTGTTTTCAATTTATCGAGAGCATAATCCAGCGTAACTGTAAATTGCTTGGTTGGCTTTTCATCGCTCGGAAGGCTGTACATAATGTCTGTCATAATTGCCTCACAGATTCCGCGAAGTCCGCGTGCGCCCAATTTAAATTCATATGCCTTATCAACAATAAGATCCAATACCGCCTCTTCAAACTCCAATTTTGTTCCTTCCATTTTAAACAATTGTTTGTACTGTTTTATAATGGCATTTTTAGGTTCGGTCAAAATCCGGCGGAGCGCTTGTTTATCAAGAGGCTTTAAATAAGTAAGCACCGGCAAACGTCCTATCAGTTCAGGGATTAAGCCAAATGACTTTAAATCCTGCGGAGATACATACTGCAATAAATTTCCTTTATCAATTTTTTCACCGATCACACTGGCTGAATATCCAACAGCCTGGGTATTCATTCTGTTGGCAATCTTTTTTTCAATTCCGTCAAAAGCCCCACCACAAATAAATAATATATTTTTTGTGTTTACCTGAATCATTTTTGCATCCGGATGTTTACGTCCACCCTGTGGTGGTACACTTGCAACAGAATCTTCAAGTAATTTTAAAAGCGCCTGCTGTGTACCTTCTTTTATATCACGCGTCAGTGAAGGATTATCGCCCTTACGCGAAATTTTATCAATTTCATCTATAAAAACTATTCCGCGCTCAGCGGCTGCCACATCATAATCAGCGGCCTGCAATAACCTTGTTATAATACTTTCAACGTCTTCGCCAACATATCCCGCTTCGGTAAACACAGTGGCATCAGCTATACAAAACGGAACATTTAATAATTTGGCAATTGTACGTGCCATTAATGTTTTACCGGTTCCTGTTTCGCCAACAAGTATTAAATTACTTTTATCTATTTCAATATCTTCTTTATTATCTTTTGCAACATGTGCAATGCGTTTAAAGTGATTGTATACCGCAACGCTCAGAATTTTCTTGGCATCATCCTGCCCTATCACATATTCATCAAGCTTGGCTTTAATGGCCTGAGGCTTCAACAAATTTAATGAATGCTGGATCTGTTGTTTCTGATCGCCTGTGCTTTCTTCCTTAATAAGATTGTAAGCTTGTGTAATGCAATTATCGCAAACGTGACCATTGATGCCTGCGATCAAAATTTTGGCTTCCTTTTTATCGCGGTTGCATAACGAACATTTTAATACTGTATCTTTTGCCATTTTATTATATTCTCAAATATTATTAATCAATTAATTATCGTAGTACTTTTTCATAAAGGTGAAATAAAAATCTTTCCAGCCTTTTTTATATTTATCTCCCTGACCATCCGGAATGTTGGTATGTGATAAGGATACAAGTGTATAATCTTCCTTTTGTGTGAAAAACAATTCTATAATCGAATCCTCGTCCTTTTCATCAAAATCTTTTGTGCGCCATTTTTGAATTATTTTTTTATGCGGAAATATTTCAATGTTGGTTCCGGTAATGTATCCATTGTGTGCCGAAAAAATTCCCCCCTCGTTCGAACTCATCTTTGCTTCCGCTCCTCCTGTAAATGCCGAATGTGTTTTACTGTTTAACCAGCCTATAAATACATCTTTTGCCTTGCAGTTCAGTTTTACGGTGATCTTAAATTTTTCCATAGTGCTTTAGAACCGTTAGTGCTTTACCTTAAATTCTTTTTCTGTTTTTTGCGTTAAAATTTTAATTACTGTTTGAGTTATTTGTGAGGTGGAGAAACCACACTCTTCATATAATTGCGATTGCTCGCCATGTTCAATCCATTTATCAGGAATTCCCAGACGGATAACCTGCGCGCTGTAATTATTATCAGCCATAAACTCAAGCACTGCCGATCCCATGCCACCCACCACGCATCCATCTTCAAGAGTTATTACCTTTTCAAATTTACCAAATACCTCATGAAGCAGTGCTTCGTCTAAAGGTTTTGCAAACCGCATATCATAATGCGCCGGGTGGATGTCCTGTTCTTTTAATTGTTCAAGCGCGGCGGTAACAAAATTTCCCGGATGACCAATGGAAAGTATGGCCACGTCTTTACCATCTTTAATTTTTCTTCCCTTACCTATCTCAATTTTTTTAAACGGAGTTTTCCAATTTACCATCACACCATTTCCGCGGGGATAACGAATACTAAAGGGACCCTTAATTTCTTCCAGCTGGGCTGTGTACATCAGATTTCGCAATTCCTCTTCGTTCATAGGCGCGCTTACAATCATGTTTGGAATGCAACGGAAATAAGCAATATCAAATGCTCCATGGTGGGTAGGACCATCTGCTCCAGCCAAACCTCCACGATCGAGACAAAAAATAACTTTTAAATTTTGTAAGGCCACATCATGCACCACCTGATCATAGGCTCGTTGCATGAAGGAAGAATAAATATTACAATATGGGATAAGGCCCTGGGTAGCCAGTCCCGCGCTAAAAGTAACCGCGTGCTGTTCTGCTATTCCAACATCAAAAGCACGATCAGGCATTGCCTTCATCATAATATTTAACGAACAGCCTGAAGGCATGGCAGGTGTAATTCCCATGATCGCAGGATTTTTTTCTGCCAGTTCTACCATGGTATGTCCAAATACATCCTGGTATTTTGGAGGCTGCGGATTTTTTGGAACCACTTTAATAATTTCACCGGTATCTTTATTAAAAAGTCCCGGAGAGTGCCATACCGTTTCGTTTCCTTCTTCGCTGAATTTATATCCTTTTCCTTTTTTAGTAAGAACGTGCAGTAGTTTTGGACCCGGAATGTCCTTCAGATCAGCAAGTACTTTTGAAAGGCGAACAACATCATGACCATCAACAGGACCAAAATACCTGAACTTTAAAGATTCGAATAAATTAGATTGTTTTAAAAGTCCAGTCTTAATTGAGTTCTCAACCTTGCTTGCAATTTCCTGCGCGTTAGGCCCGAACTTGCTTATTTTTCCAAGCAATTCCCATATTTTATCTTTGGCTTTATTATAAGTATGAGAAGTTGTAATGTCAGTTAAATACTCCTTAAGGGCGCCAACATTGGGATCAATGCTCATGCAATTATCGTTAAGAATAACAAGCAGGTTGGCATTTTCAACTCCCGCATGATTAAGTCCTTCAAAAGCAAGGCCCGCTGTCATAGCACCATCACCAATTACGGCAATGTGATGTTTATCGTTATGTTTTAAATATTTACTGGCAACAGCCATACCAAGCGCGGCACTGATAGAAGTAGATGAATGCCCTACACCAAAAGCATCGTACTCACTTTCGGATATTTTCGGAAAGCCGCTTAAGCCTTTGTAAATTCTATTGGTATGAAAAAGGTCGCGACGTCCGGTTAAAATTTTATGACCATACGCCTGGTGCCCAACATCCCATATGAGTTGATCATAAGGAGTATTAAAAATGTAATGAAGGGCAACCGTTAATTCAACAACACCTAAGGAAGCGCCGAAGTGTCCGCCTTTCACCGAAACCAGATCAATAATATACTGACGTAATTCGGAGCTGAGTTGTTCCA
>JAOQAF010000020.1 GCA_025963735.1 Bacteroidota bacterium | reverse complement strand
GAATTTTATTTACCGAAGTTAACTTTGAAACCGGAATATTTGTCGGATCTTCTTTGGCTACCTGCTTTAATGCTGCGCTGCTGAATTTTACATATACCTGACCATCTACATAGTTATTATAAACTGTTTGTGCAGTGAGCCAATTACAAAGCGTGCTTACAGATAAAAAGAATAAAAATTTTTTCATTTACGTTATTATTAATTAGTTAAAAATATAATTTTTGCGCTAACAAACAAAACTTATTAGATGAATTTTACTGTATCTTTAAAGCCGTGAGACTTGCAATTATAGACTGCGGAACCAACACGTTCCATTTATTGATCGTAGACATGTCTTCTGACGGTAATTACTCAAAAGTCTTTAGTACCCGCGTGTCCGTTAAACTAGGAGAAGGTTCCATTAATAATGGTATTATTACCGCAGGTCCTTTTAAAAGAGGAATGGATGCTCTCAAAAAATTTAAGGAACATCTTGTGGAGTTCAATGTAGAGAAAGTACTGGCATTTGCAACTTCGGCTATAAGAGACGCGGCTAACGGAAAAGATTTCGCCCAAAGCGCAAAAGATGAACTGGGGATAGAACTTGAAATAATTGATGGAGACAGGGAAGCAGAATTAATTTATCTGGGAAACAGGCAGGCTCTTCCTCTATCTGAACAAATTTCTTTAATAGTTGATATTGGCGGAGGAAGCACAGAATTTATTCTTGCCAACCAGAATCAAATATTCTGGAAGCAAAGTTTTAATCTGGGTGCGGCGCGCTTGCTTCAACGCTTTCAGCCATCAAGCCCCATTCCACACGAAGAGATCTCTTCAATAAAAAAATATTTAAAGGAAAATGTTGCACCTTTATACGAAGCGATACAAAAATACCAACCGGCTGAATTAATCGGTTCTTCCGGAGCTTTTGATTCAGTAGTTGAAATAATTCATGGTGAACACGGCGGTGAGGAAATGGTAGAGACAAAAACCGGTTATGAAGTTGATCTGGATCAATACGCTAAAGTGGCTGAGCTTTTAAAAAACTCCGACCTCGAGCAACGCAAAGCAATTAAAGGTCTTACACCAATGCGTTTTGACATGATTGTAATATCATGCCTCTTAATTGATTTTGTTTTGGAAGAGTTTAATATAAATAAAATGCGTGTTTCCACTTTTTCACTAAAAGAAGGAGCGTTGTTTGATTTCATAAATAATCCCGGTTAATATTTAAATAAGGTATGGCGAAGATTTTGGTCATTGATGATGAAAAGGCGATCCGCAGATCCATCAAAGAAATTCTTGAATTTGAAAAACACCAGGTAGAAGAAGCTGAAGAAGGTAACATGGCCCTTAACATGGCCCTTAAAAATAACTACGATGTTATTTTAAGCGATATTAAAATGCCGAAGCTGGATGGTATTGAGCTGTTACAAAAACTAATTGAAAACCATATTACCAGCGCCATCATTATTATGAGCGGGCATGGTAACATTGAAACCGCGGTAGACGCTGTAAAAAAAGGCGCTTACGATTATCTGGCCAAGCCCATCGATCTTAACCGTTTGTTGGTTTGCGTTCGTAACGCACTCGAGAAAAGCGACCTGGTGAGTGAAACCCGTTTTCTTAAAAAGAAAATAACCAAAACAGTTGATATGATCGGCAATTCAACAGCCATTCAATCGATAAAAGATATAATTGAAAAGGTGGCGCCAACAGATGCCAAGGTTCTAATAACCGGAAGCAACGGAAGCGGAAAAGAATTGGTGGCCAGATGGCTCCACGAAAAAAGTAACCGGGCCAACGGACCTTTAATTGAAGTGAATTGCGCAGCCATTCCTTCTGAATTAATTGAAAGTGAACTGTTCGGCCATGAAAAGGGTTCTTTTACAAGTGCCGTGGCACAACGGAAAGGAAAGTTTGAACTGGCCGAAGGCGGAACATTGTTTTTAGATGAGATAGGGGATATGAGTCTGAGCGCGCAAGCTAAAGTATTACGCGCTCTTCAGGAAAATAAAATCACACGCGTTGGCGGCGATAAAGAAATTAAAGTGAACGTAAGGGTTATTGCGGCTACAAATAAAGATCTTGAAAAAGAAATTGAAAAGGAGACCTTCAGACGCGATCTGTTTCATCGTTTAAATGTTATCCCTATTCATGTGCCATCACTTGACGACAGGAAAGAAGACATTCCGCTGTTAACAGAACACTTTATGGATATGATCTGCGGTGAAATGGGTATTGCTAAAAAAGTTGTGCACCCCGAAGCTGTTAAAGCCCTTCAGCAACGATCATGGACGGGCAATATCCGCGAATTCAGAAACGTTATTGAGCGTTTAATTATTTTGGGAGGCAAAGAAATTTCGCCCGGGGATGTAAAGCAATACAGTTAAAACCTTTTAATATTATTGTATTTTTTTAAGAAATGGCAGGGTTGCTGTGAGGGATATTTGCTTATTTTTACCGGGCATGCTAAAAATTAAATTTATACTCCTTGCCATTCTTTTTTCTCAATTTGTTTCTGCCCAGGAAGTCATCATCGATAAAGTAATCGGCGTTGTTGGAAAGTATCCCATTCTTTTAAGCGATCTGCAAAATACAATGCTCGATCAGGATAAACGCGAACAGTCGGTTAATAAATGCAAGGCCATGGAACTGTTGCTTTTTCAAAAGCTTTTGGTGGCCCAAGCAGATCGTGATAGTGTAACGGTTAGCGATGCGGAAGTGGAAAATGAACTCAGCAGAAGGATGGCTTATTTTATTCAGCAATTCGGCAGCGAAGAAAAACTTGAAAACTATTACGGTAAACGCACAAATGTTATAAAAGACGATCTGCGCGCGGATATTAAAGAACAACTTCTTGCTCAAAAAATGCTTGGAAAAATTAATGGCGAAGTAAAATTAACCCCGGCCGAAGTCAGGATGTTTTATAAAACTATCCCTGAAGACAGTCTGCCCTTAATTAACTCAGAAGTGGAACTCCAGCAAATTGTAAAAAAGCCGGGCTTTAGCGTTGAGGCTAAAAAAGAAGCGAGGGAGCAACTGGAGGGGTATCGTGAGAGAGTTTTAAGAGGAGAGACAATGAAAAAGCTGGCTATACTTTACAGCGAAGATCCGGGTTCGGCTAAGGACGGCGGTTACATAGCCAACGTTGGCAGGGGTATGATGGTTCCGGAGTTTGAAGCTGTGGCGTTTAAATTAAAGAACGGCGAAGTGTCAACTGTTTTTGAAACAGCTTACGGTTATCATTTTATAGAATTGGTTCAGCGTAAAGGAGATCTTCTTGATTTACGTCACATTCTTGTTATTCCGAAAATGACCAACAATGATTTTTTCAGAAGCAAGCAACAACTTGATTCACTCTACGAAGAGATTAAAGAAGGTAAAATTACTTTTGAAGAAGCCGCACGTAAATTCAGCGATGATAAGGAAACAAAACAAAATGGGGGACTAATGATTAACCCGGCTACAGCAAGTACCAAGTTTGACAATGAAGATCTTAGTCAGATGGATCAGAATATGATTGTTACCATTAACGCTATGCAACTTGGGGAAGTAAGTAAACCTATGCAGTTTACCGGTGTTACGGATGGCAAGCCGGCTTTTAGACTAATAAAATTAAAAAACCGGATCGATCCTCATAAAACAAATCTAAAAGACGATTATCAGAAATTATCCGTGATGGCCTCTAATGATAAAAACAGAAAGCAGGTAAAAGAATGGACAAAAAAACGATCGAAAGTGACTTACATAAAGCTTGATCCGGAATACCTGTGCAAGTTTGAAAGTGATTGGGTTTTAACGCCTACAGAGTAAAACTACGTAACCCTCAAAGGAAGTATCGCTGCATTCTCATATCAGTTGGTAGTGCTTTTATTGTTATCTTTAAAATATGCTTTTACAACAAAAATTTATTGCCGAGGTAGAAAGTAGTTTGCACCATAACAACTTCAGTCTTTTAACCCGGCGCCTGATGGATTTTTGTGAAGAGTACAAAGTAAGTGATATTACACGGGAAGAAATTTTTGAATTACGGCGCACCTATCTGAACCTTGAAAATAAAGAGAGTCAGGCCATTTTACCGGCAACAACCATTGATAGAACAAAAGCGCTTCTCGAAGATTTTAAATCTAAAAGTCTTGTTCATAAAAACGAAGGATTAGTTTCTGATGAATTATTAATAAGCGCTAACGGAATTTCAAAACAATTTTCCAGCGGGCGACAACCTTTTCATCTGCATGCGCTCGACGTTAAATTAAAATTTGGTGAAATAACCGGGGTTGTTGGCGAAAACGGAAATGGCAAAACTACCCTCCTCAGAATACTGGCAGGAGAACTGAATTCCGATACAGGGACTATTTTTTATCCGGCCTTAAGGGCCCCAGATAATGATTGGTATGCCATTAAACACCATTTTGCTTTTATCCCGCAGAGAATAAACAAATGGCATGGCACATTGCTTGATAATCTTAGGTTTTATGCCACCATTCATAATTTAAAAGGAACCGATAATGATTATCATATTGATTACATACTGTACCGTTTAGGACTGGATAAATTCCGTGATCTTAAATGGAGTGAAATATCCAGTGGATACCGTTTACGTTTTGAATTGGCTAAAATGTTGTTATGGAAACCGAAATTGCTGATACTTGATGAACCTCTGGCTAATCTTGATATTAATGCCCAACAACTTTTTTTACAGGATCTGAAATTTTTTACGCAATCGGTTTCTCACCCCGTAAGTATTATTTTAAGTTCTCAAAATCTTCATGAAATAGAGCGCGTTGCCGACAATATTATTTTTATCCGCCAGGGAAAAACTATTTATAACGGCGCTCAAAATAATTTTGCTTTCGATCGTCAGCAGAATAGTTTTGAAGTTACCGGGAAGTTTGATCTGGATACACTTGTAAAAGCTTTCGCTAATTATCCTGAATTTAAAGTAGAAAATGCCGGTACATCTTTTATAATTACAACCAGTATTAATTGCACAATTTATACGGTGACTACTATTTTAAAAGAAAATCAGCTAGAGTTGAGTTATATAAGAGACATAAGCCAATCAACACGGAAATTATTTCATAAAGATATTTAAGAATGTTTAAATCTATAACTCCAAAGTTTATAAACCAGCTCGACACGTATTTGCTCAGGAATCATCCGGTTCTTTGGATGAGTAAAATTCATTACGCTATTTGGCACGGAGCGTTACTTTGGATAATTTCGGCCGTACTCGGATATATAATTCCAATAAATCTGAAAGGAAATATTGAATACGGTTTATGGTATTTTTTATTTACTGTATTAGGGCTGGTTATTCTTTGTTTCTGGATTTACCGCTTTGTTATTTTTAACAAGGAAAAAGATTACGGATCTAAAAAGTTTTCTGATGAATACAAAAATTTTATTCTGGTTTTTTTCGCAACAGCAATTTTTTTACTTGTTCCATGGCCCTTTGAAATGATTTATAATCAGCGTGTAGCGGCCCTGTACACGGATGGGGAAGTGCTGCAGGATATTAATACACTTAATGAGCGTGATCCTTACCTTGCTAATTCTACTAATTACTATTACTCGTGGTATGACTCCATAACAAAGGTTCAGTATTTTAACGTCAGACATTTGAATCCTGTAGGAGGGAATTATTATACACCTTATTACCTGAGGTCCGATTCGGCTAAATATCCCGGATTGCTTACAGATTTTCAGTTATATAAACAGTATAAACCCATAACAGATATTTCTGTTTTACAGCGTAAAATAGAAGAATTTATTGTTGTTGCCGAAAAGTATAATTGTCGTGTTAATGAATCGGCAAAAGTTATTGCTGAAAGATATCTTTCTTTGCTTGCCCGGGACAAGATCCCAACATCTGAATTTTATGGTTACAGCTACCATTACGAACTTAGCACAATTTTTAATAACCTTTGTGAGGCCAAATTTAAAACCCTTTTCATTTTTTCCATAGATTATTTGTGGGTAATGTTTTATGTAATAATCTCTATTGTAGCGTTTCTTTTGCTTTTTAAAATTACTGGCTGGAAGCAGTATTTAATTACGCTGGTAGTACTGCTTTTATATCCTTTGATAATGTTTATATTTTCTCAGCTTGTACCCTATAGTAATACTATAAGAGGCTCCACATTTTTTGAAACAAGCATGTTGGCGTTGATTATTTTTAGTATGGTAAGTTTGTTTGTTACGATCAAAAATAACAGGTGTTTCAAACCGTTTTACAATGTGTTAAACCAATTATTTTATATTACTTTAATTTACTCACCGCTGTTAGTTGTTTTGTTTCTTCACGATAATACCAATGTTTTTCATTACAGTAATTACTGGAATTATGACAGAGGCCATGATGGTGAACAAGCCACTTCAATTGTAACGCAATATGATGCTCAGTTAAGTAACCTGAATTATCAATATTGGGCGGAAGAATATAACCGATGGATTACGTTGATGAAATATTTTGGCATCGGCGTCTTTATTTTTACCTTGCCGTTATTTAAAAACCTGTTTGTAAAACAAATTTCTCTTCCACGGAAATATTAAAATAAGAATTGATTGACCAAATTGCCTGATAAAAAACACCCCTTTAACCGGACCTTTATATTAGTCTCTGTTTTTTTATTGGTATTAGTGTGCAGTTTTAATATTAATTATCTTAAAGAAAAGGTACGTTCATTTTCAATGAACAAAGAGAACAGCTGGGTTATTGAGAGGAAATGTTCGGATGAAAACAATCCTTATTTCACTCAGAAACAACAAGTGGAAATAATATCGCCTGTTATTCATATAAATAAAATTTACAATTCAAATTCCGGCCCCGTTCAAACTTTTTATTTTAAACCTGATAACTCGCCTAAAAGTGAATTGATCTGGCTAACAGATTATTCTGTTCAAGTGCTTGATAAAGAAAATCAACTGAATCTGCCGCAGAATTTTATCGGTCATTCCAATCTCGACATTGCGTTTTCAGAATTAGTTCACCGGCAGGAAGAAGTTTTCAGTAACCGTTTAGCTATGGTATCTCAGGGTCATACTGCAATGCACATCCCAGATGGATTTGGCCTTCCGTTTTTATCGCTTGATAATATTTCGGTAACCACGCAGGCAGTGAATTATAATTTAAAGAACGATACGCTGGATATTCGACACAAAATAATCCTCGGTTTTATCAGAAACAAAAACATTAAAAAAGCGTTAAAGCCTTTATTTAAACGTACCATAAATGTGTTTGTCCCTGTAAGTTCAGCCGATCCTATTCAAGATTCTCTTAATGGCTCCAAAAAAAATTACAGGCCCGCTGATTCAACCGTGCTATTCAATCAGCAAAACTCCGGAGAAAGATACACAGGGCATTGGCTTATTCCTCAAATAACTGACACCGTAAAATTCAATGTTACATCAATGATTCACCTCAATTACAATACAACATTACATTATGCCAGCGTTCATGTTCAACCTTATTGTATTTCATTAAGTTTAAAAGATCTGACTACCGGAACTGTAATATTTAGTTCTCATGTAAAAAATAATACGGCTAATACCGGTATTGAAAATATTGATAATTATTCTGGTAGTGAAGGTATCCCTATGTTTGCGGATCATAAATATGAACTTATCTGTATTACAAATAACACCTCAAACACTGATCAGGACATGATTGCTGGCATGATTCTTTACTTTTATGATAAGGTTCTGGAAAAAAAATTAGGTACTGATGTTCAATTAAAAAGATAAGTATCACACTGTTTCAGTATCTGCAACTCAATCTAAATAATTTAATAAATGTAATATGCCCATCAGAATGACAAATGACGACGACTCGGGAAGCGGGTGGTCAGGTAATCAGGGTTCACGCGGGAGTGGTGGCGGCGGTGGCGGTATACCACTAATTGGCTGGATCATTCCTTTGTTGTTTCGTTATCCAAAACTTTTAATTGTTGTTTTAATAGTAGGAGGTATTTACTATTTCACTCAAAAAGGTTGTTCTGGTCCTGCAGGCGCACATAAAAAAGAAGGGGCGTACGGTACAGGCGCTAATATGGATCCGGCCGTGTATGATAAAAATGAGGTTTATGCCGCACTGGATAATGGCGAGCCATTACCTGAAAAAGTTTCTTTGGAACGATTTGCCCCAAGCCCCGGAAACCAAGGCGAGCAAGGCTCTTGTGTAGGCTGGGGTAGTACTTATTGCGGACGAACAGTTCTTGAATCTGTAATTACCAATCAAAATCCTGATCAGATTAAATTCAGTCCGGCCTTCACGTATAATCAAATCGGAGCCCAAGGCTGCCAGGGGTCTTATATAACGGATGCCGTACAATTAATGACAAGTAAGGGCGCCGTGCCCTATGATGAATTTCCTTACGATGCTGGTTCATGCGAAAAAAAACCGGATGAAAGAATTCTACAGGATGCTTCAAAATACAGAATGTGTGGCGGAAACCGGTTGACATTAACCGGCGATGATTATACAGTGGATGTAAACGCCATGCGCCAAAATCTGGCGCATAACGCTCCGGTAATTATTGGTATGAGTGTTGGCGGTACTTTTATGCATGACATGGAAGGCGAGGAAGTTTGGATGCCCGACCAAAGTGATTATTCAAAAAATGGTTTTGGCGGACATTGCATTTGTGTAATAGGTTACGACGATAATTTTTTTCAGCAGGACGGTGCCTTTTTAATCCAGAACAGCTGGGGTCCGCAATGGGGAAAGAACGGAAGAGCATGGATCAGTTACAAGGATCTGGTTTATTTTACAAACGAAGCTTATGGAATTGATGCCATGCCAAGCCGCGTGAATGAATCAAAGCTGCAGTGCAGTATTGGTATGGTTGACAAAGAAAGTAAATCTGAAATTACTTTAAAAAATAAAGGTCCTAATTTATACAGTGTTGCTTCTCCTTTAAAAATAGGTCAGAAATTCAAAATGCGTTTAACCAATAACATTGAATGTTACGTTTATATTTTTGGGAAAGAAAGCGATAACGGCAGTTATGTTCTTTTCCCCTACACTGCCAAGCATTCTGCATACTGTGGAATTACGGGTACGCGTTTGTTTCCGCGGGATTATAACATGGAACCTGATAAAATCGGTAATAAAGATTATTTCGCCGTATTGGTTTCAAAAAAACGTTTGGATTATAAAGCTCTTAATGAAAAATTAAACGCGGATAAAACGACAGACTTTTCTAAGCGAATTATGAATTTAGTTGCTGATGATAAGATAGAAGATGTTAACTTTGAAAACGGCAATTCTATTTCTTTTAAAGCGGAAACAAAAGAGAAAAGCATTATTCCGGTTATTATTGAGGTAGACAAACTTTAAACTTTAACATTTAATTTGTGTTTCATTTTTTATTAAGAACTATTCCAAGGCCGATTTTAATTAAGCTGAGTTTAATGTTCAGTAAAATGGCTCCGGTTTTATATTACGGAAAGCGGTACGAAGATCCTATTACCGGTAAAACCTATCGCAAGTTTTTACCTTATGGATATGGCGGAAGGGCAAAACGAAAAAATGTATTATGCCCCGGAAGTCTTTCGCTTGAGCGTCACCGGCTTTTATGGTTATACCTAAAACAAAAAACAAATTTTTTTACTAAACAACATACCATGTTGCACATTGCGCCTGAACAGTGTTTTTATAAAATTTTCAAGGCACAAAAAAATCTGAAGTATACAACCGGAGATTATAACAGTCCGATTGCGGATGTACATTTTGACCTTCATAAAGCTCCGTTTGAAAATAATTCTTTCGACGTTATTTTTTGCAATCACGTCCTCGAACATGTTGAAGATGCAGATCAGTGCATGAGAGAACTTTACAGAATAATGAAACCGGGGGGCTGGGGTATTTTTCAGGTACCATTAGATACCACAAGGCAAATTACCTACGAAGATAAAACCATTACTTCGCCTCAAGCCAGGGAAGAACATTTCTGGCAAAAAGATCATTTACGTTTATTCGGATTGGATTATAAAGACAAATTAACGGCCGCAGGTTTTAAAGTGAAAGCTGATGATTTTGTAAAAACGTTGAGTCCTGAACTGGTTGATCGTTACCGGTTGCCGGCCGGGGAAATCATCTATTATTGTGAGAAATTATAATTTATAGAGTTGTATAATTCCCGATTTGGGATAATGAATAAAATCCGGACCTCCAAAAACCGCTCGTATTCTGCAAAGCAGGAGGACTGATCTTTAAAATGTTTTATCCATAGCTTTAGCGCTCAGTACATTGTGTTTTTTATTTTGAATTGTTCATACGGATTTGAACAGAATACCCAACAAATGTTATAAATCCGCAAGTGGCGGGCTGTTTAGGTTGATTGGCACAAACCTTTCCATTAGTAAGTAATCCACATCAATAAATGAAAGCACTACTTATTTTATTCATTTCTTTTGCAGGTTTTTATATTTCAGCCCAGTCTCAATGGGCTCAAAAAGCTTCTTTTGGTGGAGAAGAAAGGTATCGTGCCATTAGTTTTTCAATAGATAGTTTCGGATATATTGGCACTGGCCAAACCCTTACTGGGAAAGACGGTACTAACGATTTCTGGCAGTGGAACAAACAAACTAATTCGTGGGTTAAAAAAGCAGATTTTCCGGGAGGAATACGATTTGACGCCTTTGCATTTTCAATAGGTAGTAAAGGGTATGTAGGCGGTGGCGGAAATGATAATATTGGATGGCAAAAAGATTTTTGGGAATATGATCCTTTAGCCGATGTCTGGACAAAGAAAGCCGATCTTGGCGGAGGAGCGCGCTCCGAAGGCGTGGCGTTTTCAATAGGTAATAAAGGATATATTGTAACCGGTGGAAATGGCACAGGCTTGCAGGATTTTTGGGAATATGACCCCTCGTCAGATACATGGATTCAAAGAACCAATTTCCCGGGAGATACACGTTCTTTTGCTGCAGGTTTTTCAATTGGCACCAATGGGTATGTTGTGGGAGGATTAAAAGGCGATGGAATTCGCGACTTCTGGGAGTGGAACCAATTAAGCGATAGTTGGACTAAAAAATCTGATTTTGGTGGAGGCGGCCGCGCTGAATTAGTGGCCTTTGCAATTGGCAATAAAGGCTACGCAGGCACCGGAATTTCTACTTTAGATTACCTTCAGGATTTTTGGGAATGGGACAAGGAAACAGACACATGGACAAAGACCACCAGTTATGGCGGAGTAGGTAGGGGTAACGCTATAGGCTTTGTTATTGGGGGTAAAGGTTATGTTGGAACAGGTGGTTATTATTTGGATTACGGGCATTATGAAAAAGATTTTTGGGAATTTACACCCGCAATTGCAACCGGTTTAAATAATAAAACAGAAATTAATAAGGGTATTAATGTTTTTCCTAATCCAACATCAGGCATTATAAATATAAGCTCAACCAGCGATGATATAGATCAGACAATTTGTGTGTATGATATTTTTGGAAATATGATTTTTCAGAAAGACACTTTAAACAAGGAAGTGAAACAAATTGATTTAAGCACACAGCCAAAAGGAATTTATTTCCTTGAAATTGTTTTAGGGAATAACAGAATTGTAAAAAAGATCTCTTTAGAATAACGGGTAAGGTTATTTATTCGTCTTTATCATCTCCAGGTATTTCTTCACCTCTTTTAAATAAGATAAAAGATCAGTCTTATCTTTCCTTTCAATTACCAGATCGGCCTCTCCAAATAAGTCAACGCAGGTACATTTGTAACCCGCATTTAATTGTGCCGTAAGATTAGATCCGAACAATTTGTAAGTTCGGCAGGCATTGATAACAAGATCATACTTGTCGTTTTTAATTTGTGCATATACTTCGCCGGTGGGCAAACCTAAAAGTGTTTTTTGTTTACGTGTAAAGCATTGCCAGTCGGCAAAGGAAGGTACTCCCGCATTTATATCCACCAAAAAAACTTTAACGTGTTTTTTAGTTTCCTCAATAAATTTATCGAGCTCGCTTTTATTTATGCCTTGTTTATTTTCAATTATTAAAGCAATGCGATGAATGTTTTCCCAGTTTAAAAACTGTTTTGTTCTGGAGTGATTGCTTTTGTGAACGGCAGATCTGGTATAATACTCAGCGATAAACTTAAACATCTTTACACAAGTTCTTTAGCCAGCGAAATAAATTTGGCAACTGTTTTTTCTAAACTTTCATAGCTTTTGCCTCCGGCAGCGTTAATATGACCGCCCCCGTTAAAATACTTACGCGCAAAAGTATTAACGTCAATTTTTCCTTTACTCCTGAAAGAAACTTTTACACCACCTTCGCCTTCGTTAAAAAGTGCGCAGGCTTTAATTCCTTTTATGGCGAAAGGATAGTTTACCAGACCTTCGGTATCGCCTTTTTTATAGTCGTATTTTTTTAGTTCGGCTTCAGTAAAAGAAATGTAGGCTACTGGCAGGCCTTCTAAAATCTTCATTTTTTCGCTAAGCGCGTAACCTAATAATTTCATTCTAGATTCGCTGTAAGTGTCGTAAATAGCCGAATGAATATCACTTGGAGTTATTCCTGTTTTTAAGAGTTCAGAAATAATTAAATGTGTTTTTGAGTTTACACTCGAGTAACGAAACGATCCTGTATCGGTCATTAATCCCACATATAAACAGGCCGCTATTTTTTTATCGATTTGTTTTTTACCACCGAGTCCAACTATCAGATCATAAATTAATTCACACGTACTGCATGCCTTAACATCATGAAAATACAATGAAGCATAATTATCCGGTTGCTGATGATGATCGACAATAATTTTTGGTGCCTGAGATTTTTCAATTTCAGCACCCAGTTTTTCAATTCTTTTTAAAGTATTAAAATCAAGGGTAAAAATAGCATCTGCTTTATTAATGAGCTTAGTAACTTTTGCTGCATCCTTTTCAAACACAAGAACCTGTTTATTTCCTGGCATCCACTGCAAAAACTCAGGGTACTCATTGGGTACCACCACATTAACTGTTTTTTTGAGTGATTTAAGGTAATGATACAAAGCAAGGCTGCTTCCCATTGCATCTCCGTCGGGACTCCAATGCGTTACAATAACAATTTTGCCTGCTTTTTTTATCAGGTTTTTAAATTTGGAGAAACTATCTTTGCGCATAGGGCTATTTTAGGATGGAAGAGCTAAAGATACAAATTGAATGGGTTTTCGGCGCTTTTCCTATCCATTTTTTTGGTAGATTAAGAATTTTATATGTATATTTGCCCCTCGAATTTATAAATACAACCATTAAACATGTTAATAGTTCAGATCAAAGAAGGCGATACCATTGAGAAAGCCTTAAAAAAGTACAAGAAGAAGTTTGAAAAAACCGGTGTTGTAAAGCAATTACGTGAGCGTCAAAAGTTCACTAAGCCTTCTGTGCGCCTGCGTGAAACAAAGATTAAAGCTGTTTACAAGCAAAAGTTGCAGATTGGTGCTATTGAAAAATAGTCATCTTCGGTAAGTTTATCTTTTTTATATTTGCAATCCTGATCTAAATTGTATAATTTAGGTTAGGATTTTTTATTTATTATGGTTGATATAGTGGTATATGAATTTCTTTCTTATCTCAACCTGCAGAAGAGAAGTAGCCAATTGACCACAAATAGCTACAAATCTGATCTGGAACAATTTTTTAAGTATATAGAAGATGAGGTGGGTAAGATTCCGCCAACCAATATTTCATCGTCAAACATTCGCGGGTTTATTTCTTTTTTAATGGAAAAAGGTTTGCAGGCCCGGAGTGTAAACCGAAAATTAAGTTCTTTAAAATCGTTTTATAAATACCTGCTTAAAAATCAACTGATCTCTTCAAGTCCTGCGGGTAAAATTCAGGGGCCTAAAACACCTAAACGATTAGCTGTATTTATGGATGAAGGTCAAACCGAGAAGATGTTTACCAATTATTCTTTTAAGGATGGATTTGAAGGTAAAAGAGACAGGTTACTTATTGATATTTTATATCAGACAGGTGTAAGAAGAGCAGAGCTGCTGGGACTGAAAGAGTGTGACATTGATCTTTTTAATCTTCAGTTGAAAGTTTTGGGAAAAAGAAATAAAGAAAGACTGATACCCTTTAGTTTAGAACTTAAACGAAACCTCGAATCTTATCTGGACGTAAAAAAAGATTCAAACCTTACAAACCCTCATTTGCTGGTGAACCTCAAAAATACTCAGGTAAGTATATCTTATATTAACAAGCTTGTAAAAGAAGTCTTAAGCACCGTTACAACCAATAAGAAAAGAAGTCCGCATGTTTTACGCCACACTTTTGCCACCCACTTATTAAACAACGGCGCGGATATTAATGCTGTAAAGGAATTATTGGGTCATGCCAGCCTTGCTGCAACACAAATTTACACACATAATACCATCGAAAAATTAAAGAAAACATATAAACAAGCCCACCCAAGGTCGGGCAATTAAAATAAAAATAAGGAGGAATAATTATGACAATCAACACACAATCAGTGCATTTTAATGCCGACAGTAAACTGTTAGAATTTGTAAATGAAAAAGTAACTAAGTTAACTACTTATTATGACGGAATTATCAGCTGCGATGTAACGCTTAAACTTGATAAGAGCAATAACAGCGAGAATAAAATTTCTGAAATCAAAATGCTTTGTAAGGGCCACGAATTTTTTGCCAAAAAACAATGCGCAAGTTTTGAAGAGGCAACAGATTTAACCTGCGAAGCTTTAAAAACGCAGCTTAAAAAGCATAAAGAAAAAATGATGCAGATTTAAACTGCTCAATTTAAACAGAGAGCCGTTCCAAACAGGAGCGGCTTTTTAATTTAATTTCAGTTAGTTTTTTATTTATCAATTGTTTCAAAATTGCAACCCGCTGTTTCACCTGAGTTATCGGTGATGGATAATTGGTGTCTTCCCTTTTTCGGGACAACGGAGAGCTGATGATACTTTTGGGTGCTTCCTAAATATTCACCATCAAGGTACCAGTATAAAATAGCTGCGGTATTTTTATGTGCCGCCTTAAATATGCATTTGCTGCGTTTTCCGCTTTCGTCAATGGGAATATAAATTTTAAAATCGGATCGGGGGTAAATAATTTCAAGCTGATGAAATGGAGATTCTGAGGAGCATCCCGGCAAAAATTCAGGTAATGATTTATAAAAAAAACTTCGTTGTTTAAAAAAGTATTCCTGAACGGGCGAGACAACGAACCATGGAAGGTGCCGCATTTGCGCTACGCCATAGCAGTTGCTGTTAACACGATATGTCCCGCTCTGATCCAAGTGAATTATTTTATGAAAACTGCATACCGGTGCTTTTTTTCCTGAGCTCTGAACCTCTTTTAGTTCAGCATCCGGACAAATATCAGAGGCCCGGGACCCACTTTGTCTGCACACTTTTACAATACACATATCGGAGTTTGGTTTTGTGAACCAGCTTTTTTTTGAAAGCAGATTGAACACTGAAAACATTAAGGGAGCAGCCATGCCCGTACCTGTTAATTCAGGACGTCCTTCACCGCTGGCATTACCAACCCAAACGGCCACTGTATATTTATCGTTCAATCCAACCGCCCATGCATCTCTGAAACCGAAGCTGGTTCCGGTTTTCCAGGCTATGCGGTTTTTTACTGCAAACTGCATCCACCCAACATAATCCTGGGGTCGTAATAATTCTGTCATTGCATTTAAGGTGAACCAGATACTGGAAGCGTTGAGTAAGTCAGTTTTTTCAGAGCCATTTTGTTTTGATTTCTCTGCGCTGTATAAATAATTAAGAGGACGATAATTTCCGGCAGTGTATTTTGATCTGGCATTGGAATAGTTTAAAAGTGCCCTCCCCATTGAGGAATAAGCCGAGGCTACATCCCACAAGCTTGCTTCGCCACCGCCCAGTATAAGAGATAAGCCGTAGTGCTGCGTATTTTTGGTGAAAGTTTTAAAACCTAATTGTTTAAGCCGGTAATGAAAACGTGCGGGCCCGTAATCTATAAGCATTTTAACCGCTGGTACATTTAATGAACGCGCTATGGCCTGATTGGCTGGCACCAGACCATCATAAGAAAGACTGAAATTTTTTGGTCCGTATGAACCTATCTGAATGGGAACATCTTCAATTAAACTTGCAGGAAGTATTTTTCCTTCGTTTAACATGAAGGCATATAAAAAAGGTTTTAAAATACTGCCTGTACTTCTTGGCGCAGTAATAATGTCAACGTAATTTTGATGTTCGTTTTTTTGGGAAAACGAATTACCGATATAAGCCAAAACATTGCCTGTTGCGGTTTCTGAAATTACAACGCAGGCGTTAAAGATCTGATTGGCAGAAATTCCCTGGATGTGTTTGTTTAATAATTGATCAGTCTGGATCTGAAGATTAGCATTGATGGTGCTTTTGAATAACTGACCCGGTCCGTGTTCCTGAACAGCTCTTGCCAGCAGGTGAGGGGCGAGTTGTGGAAGAGAACAGGGCTTTAATGGAAGTTCTTCATTAAGGGATAAATTATATGTTGATTTATCAATAATATTTTTTTGATAAAGTTTTTTTAAAAGCCGGTTACGTTTGGCAATTAATTTTTCGTGATTTTTACCGGGATAAATTAAAGATGGAGCATTGGGAAGTACTGCGAGTAAAGCATTTTCTGCCCAGCTGAGTTTTTCAGGGCCTCTGCCAAAATACCGCCATGATGCTGCCTGCAGGCCAACGACATTACTTCCAAAAGGTGCATTACTGGCGTAGATGTTTAAAATAGAAGATTTTTTGTAAGAGCATTCGATTCGCGTAGCCAGTAATATTTCAAGTAATTTGTGCAGGTAAGTGCGTGATGGTTTATTTCCCATCATCCTTGCCACCTGCATGGTTATGGTACTTCCACCCCTTCTTACCTTTCCGGCGACAAAATTTTCTTTTATGGATTTAAAGACCGACACAGGATTGAATCCGGGATGGTAATAAAAATACTCGTCTTCGAAAGTGGTGATGCAATACCTGAACTTTACAGGTACGCTATCACTTTCGGGGAAGCGCCACTGGCCGTCGGAAGCTATTTGAGCCGCCAGAAGGTTATTGTTACTGTCAACGAGAACGGTGCTGTATGGAACAATAAATAATTTTGAAGGCAACCATGCACAGTAAAGGACTGCTATAATTAAAAGAATAGAAAATTTTATTTTATTCCTGTTTAATACAAATCTAAATTTTTTAAATATTGACTGGAACTGGTTATTCATCCACAAAATACTTTGAGGTTTTCTATGCCAAGGGCTTTCAGGGATTTTTTTATTTGGAACGCCCTTGTTGGTGTTTTCACAAACAAGGAAATTTTAAGTATGCCTGAATTTATGGTGACTTTAGAATAATAGTTCATTAATATGTGTTAGCATTTTAAAATTATCCACTTCAGTTTTATAATAGCTTGCACTCGAATAAAAATATTCTTCTGGCGAACTAGCCAGGCTCCATTTCTCTTTAATTGGATTCATATGAATGTATTTAAATTTTTGGAAGATAGTTTCTTTATTTATAAGCTGAAATGAAAGCCCATTTCTTTCCCAAATTTGTAACTTTCTGTCTTTTGCATTGACGGTCAAAGAGTCAATCAATGAATTTTGTGTTTCAATGAGCTTAAATCTTATTTGTTGAGCGGTATACTTCAGAAAATCTCTTTGTACATTTTTCAAAATATAGTCTTCCCTAATTAACCACAATAAATGCATATGGTTTGGCATAATAACAAAGGCATACAATACAATTCTCTTTTCAGTAACCAGAAATTGAAGGCTTCGAATTATAATGTCTTTAAATTCCTCGTCATTAAGAATACTGATCCAGTTTAAATTAGTGTATGTGCTAAAATATAGTTTGGAATTCATTAAACAAATATAATTAGTCTGAGGTTGCTAACGTAAACACCCTTGTTGGTGAGAACACCAACAAGGGCCCTTTTTTTAATATGGATAGACCCGGGTTACTCATCCACAAATACTTTGAGGTTTTCTATGCCAATGCTTTTCAGGTATTTTTTTATTTTTCTAACCCTTTCATCCATCCATACTACTTCATACTCGCTAAGGACACTCTTTTTGTGGCAATTAAAGATGGTAATTCCAGTAAAAGAATGAGGTCCGATCTTATCAACCAGTTCTTTAATTATTTTTTTCCCTTCAGGTGAAATGTCTTTTTGTTCAAATTTGTAAGTGATCAATACACTATCTCGCTTAGTGGATTCCAAGAATACCATTTTTATTTCTTTACAGATTCCTGCAAATCCTCCCTGATATGTAAGTGAATCCGCCTGTTTTTTTTCTTTGGCAAGGTCATACGGCGGGTCTAATCCTTTCCTTCCTCGTCTTACATTTCGTTTTACTATACGTTTATGTTTTCTTACCGAGGCATTTATTTTAGCTCGTTTAAAAGATTCACGGGCAGAATAATAACCTAACTGACCCAGTACACATTCTTTTTTAAAACAGATAAATGGGAATTTTCGATGTATGGCACAGGAAGAAATCAGCGATAGAAAAAGGCAGGCCAGAAAGAGTAAAATAATTTTTTTCATGTCTTAAAATCTGTTGACCTGCTTTATACTCCACAAAGAACCTGTTCCACCGCTTTTATTTTGCAGCCACGCCACTGTTCCCTTTTTTCACAACCTTTATCCACTGCCCTTTATTTCGCGCAAACACAGTATTATCGTACATGGCTTCAGTATTTACAGCCGGTAAATAATATTTTCCTTCATAGGCGGCATTCAAAATAATATTAAATGTTTTTGCTTCCGTTCTCCCAAGGTCGAAATACGTTAGCACTTTGTCATCCTTAATGTCCTGATAAGTGTAATTTGTCGCCTTCGCGGCGCCGTCATCATCCATTCGCGAATTGTGAATCTCCCATCCGGAAGGAATATAAGTGCTTAAGGCAATGTTCTGTAATTCTCCGGCCAGTCCTGAATTTCTAACAGTTACCTGCATCATAAAATCTTTCCCCTGCGTTAGTTCATTTACCGAAAGTGGCTGTCCGTTCATTTCCTTATATGCCACGTCCATGCTAATGTTTTCATTTCCTTCCTGTTCAGATCCTATAGGAGGCTTGCCCCGCGTTATTACTCGCACATAAAGAATCCCCCGGCCATTGTTTTTTATACTAAAGTTACCTTCTGTGCCGCTTTTAAAATTAACGGGAATTTGAATCAGGGAAGAATTTCCTTTTAATTTAATTTCTTTACCGTTTAAAGTAACAACGCCCTGCATCGCAGAAGCATCGCCATATTTTTTTATAAAGGTGGCCACAGATATTAATCCAAATGCTGTTGATTGTGTGCTTAAATATCTGTTCGAGGAAAGATAGCCTGAAACCTTTTTGAGTTGATTGAAGGCCTGCGTTTTTTTATTCAACAGACATAAAATTTCAAGAATAAGAGATTCATCACGTTCAGAAGAACCGTAGGTATAATAATTAATGGTATAAGGATTTACATTAACCGATGCTTTTGAAATAAGTTTTTCCGCCTCATCCAGCTGGCTTATCTGAGCATAAGCCGCTGCCAGTAACCAACGCGCCTGATTAGATAAATTATTGAATTCGCGTAAACGATTCATGGCACTTAATACGGGTTGCCCTGACAAGGATAAAGCATATAGTCTGTAGGCCTGCAATACGTCATTGTTGTATGAGGAGTTTTTGTTCACCTCAAAATTTGACGCGAGATTTTGCTGATAAGAGATCCATTTCTTTTTAAATCCTGATGGGAGTGTATATCCTTTTTTCTCTGCAAGTATCATGAAGTGTCCCGCATAGCTGGTGCCCCAGTCGTTTGCTTCGTTCGTGCCCGGCCAGTAACTCATACCCCCGTTTGCAATCTGAAATTTCTGGAGTTCGCTGATACCACCTTTTATATTTTTTTCTATTTCAGTTTTCTTTTCTGAGGTAAGATCCATGATGTCGTTCAAATATAATTGCGCAAAGGTTTGTGATGTTATTTGTTCAACACATCCATGAGGGTATGAGATCAGGTAATGCAACCTGGCATCCAGATTAACCGGAGGAATGGTTGAAAGTTCAAGTACGCCGCTGTTGGTGCCGGGTAATCCGGTTGCAGAAATGCTTTTATTTAATTCTTTTCCGGCATCAACAAATAAGTCTTTGGTACTTGTCTGATAAGGATTAGGATTTCTTACATCAAGCTCAATTTCATAAATGGCCGTAAAGCCACCACCGGTAGCCGTAATCTTTGCTTTCCCAATACCGGTTATGTTTTTTACCATGAGATCAAACACCACTATTTTTTCATCGTTCTTTCCAATGTTCACACTTTTTACTGTTTGTCCGATTGTTTGAAGTAGTCCGTTCACTTCAAGTTTAATATCTGTTCTTCCAATGTTTTTATCTCCTCCAAAAATGGTCACAGGCAGTTTTACTTCTTCAGTTACGCTTAAAACACGTGGCAATGTTCCGAGCAGCATTAATGGTGCTTTAACAGGTGTGGTTTTTTCTGCAACGCCGTAAGCTCCCTTATTTCCTGCTATTACCATGGTACGCACCGACCCTACATACATTGGCATTTGAAATGAAATGGTTTTCTTTTCACCTTTCTTTAAATTAAACGGACCAAAAAATCTCACCATTGGTTTAAAGCGGTTCGCCTTTGCACCGTCTTCTTTATCCATGTCGCTTCCGTCTCCACCAATACTTAAAACACGTTCCAGTTCGGTGCCAAATGCGCCTATAACATTGTCATACACATCCCACGTTTTTATACCAATAGCTTCCTTAGAATAAAAAGAACTCCAGGGATTAGGGGTTTTAAAACGTGTAATATCCAATAAACCTTCATCCACAACAGCTAACGTAAAGGCCATTTCTTTCTGGTTCTCTTCGCTAACCGTTATGTCTACTTTTTTCTCAGGCATCAACACAGCCGGCATACTGATTACAGGTTTTAAATGTGTTTCCGGATCATCGATATTTATGGGAACAACTCCATACAAGCGAATGGGAAGATCATTAGTTCTGGAATGCGGTTGCAGAAGCGACACATGTACATATACGTTTGGCGCCATTTGCGGTGTTACCTTAAATTTAAATAGAGTGCTTCCTTTTTCTGTTTCCAGCCAATGTGCTTCCAAAACCCGGCTACCATTTTCTATCGTAACCAGAGCCCGTCCATTTTGCGGAGAAGGTATTGTAACAACTACTTCTTCATTTGTTTTGTAAGCTGTTTTATCTGTTGTAAAATGAAGCATGTTGGATATAATTTTATTATTGCTTCCCCCATCACGGTCCATCCAGTTTGACCAGTCAAAATAGGTAATAGCCGTGGAAACATGCCCGCCATCCAGATCTACAACGCGGATTAAATATCTGCCCCATTGATTTTCTTTAATATTTACCTTAATTTTTGCAGTGCCATTTTTTGATGCAAAACTTTCTACCTGCACAGCTTTGTGATAATCATCAGTAGCATAATTAGCAATATCATTGTTATATTGATCCCACCACCAGCGCCATTCAAGCTTGTAAAGTTCAAATCTTAAATTAGACCTTGATACCCCGTTTCCTTTAAAATCTGCTGTAGCAATGTCAATATAATGGTCTTTACCGGTATAAAGTATTCCTGAATTTTTTTCGCCCTGCGGAAGTCTGATTCCGCAATAAAAATTATAAGGCGAATACGGCATAGAAAAACGATCGATACTAAATGCACCGCCCTGTTCAAACACCCGTGTGGTAAAATTAGCTTTCAGAAAACCGGGTGCATTTTTCAAAAGATCGGGAGTAATTGAAAAATTTGTATTTCCGTTGTCATCCACGTTTCCGTCAAACAAGGTGAGGTTTTGTGATTCGAAACGGTTGGTGTTATCATCAAAATTATACCCTTTAAATTTATCGAAAGAAGTTCCGGCACTGCTGAAAGTAACGCCCATGTTAGCGGCCAGCCCGTGTGCCACAGCTCCTGTTAACCAGGCCGTATGCAGACTTACATTGGCAGGTTTGCTTCCTGCAATCAGTTTATTATCTCCAACATTTACTTCAATCTTTAGGCGGTTAGGCATAATTGCTTCAACGCGGATGCTTTTGGAAAATTTAACGGCGCCGGCTTTTACTTCTACGTTCCATAAGCCGGTTGGAACATTCTTATCGGTTAGAGTGGAAAAATTATAAAAGCCATTTACACTTTTGGTGCTCAATTGGCGTTTATATAACTGACCCTGAGGATTGCTTAATGCAAAAACCACAGGATGGTTGGCAGGAATAGAGCCTTGCTTGTCTTCTAAAATAAAATTAAGGAAAATGCTGTCTCCGGGTCGCCATACGCCGCGTTCACCATAAATAAAGCCTTTCAGGCCCTTGTGTATTGCCTCGCCGTTAACATCATACATACTCAATGATAATGTGGTGCCATCATCGAGTCTCAGATAAGCCCGTTGCTTATCTTTTTTTGCAACTACAAAATATGGGCGTTGTGCCGGGGTTATAAATACTTGTCCGTCTTTATTTGTTTGTGCGGTTTGAATAAGTTGTTTCTGGTAATCGTATAAGTCAATCGTTACATCACTCATTGGTTTGGTTGTAACCAGATCATTAACCACTGCAAAATAACTTCCGTCGCTACCTTTTTTAAAGGTTAAACCAAGGTCAGAGGCCAGAATGCTTTTTGAAACAGTACGTTCATATTGTTTGTAGAAGTATGACTTGCAGGGGTTATCACGTTCGTTCCAATTATAATCTTCATCGCCATCACCTTCTTCATAATAATTACTGCCATACTCATCCTCATAATAATAACCATAAAAAGAAACCTCTTCCTCTTTGGCTTCCGTTATTTCCTCCATCTCAAATTTTTCATTATCACTGTTTCCCAAACAAGGATAGGTTGAATAAGATTTTTTCATGCCGAGATAAATTTTATAAATGGCTCCGGGTTCAGCTTTTATTAAATCAGAAAGATCGATGGATGATTTTTTCCAGACTCCGAAATCAGCCGGATTGGTAATACCAAGGTTCAGCCGCTTCTCAACTACTTTTTTGCCAACCTGCGCTAATTGACTGCTTCCGTTTAAATCATTGTTTTGAAGGAACTGCAGAACATTATTTTCGTAAACTTTTATAATTTTAATATCAACCGCACGCAGGTTTACGGTTTCAAAAGGAATATTTAAACCACCAGTTGAAGGCAGAATACTTCCTTCTCCTACAAAACGGATAGCGGGTTTTACTTCATTAAAAACAATGCTGTGTTTTGATTCGGAGCCAAGCGTCTGTCCTTTAGTGTCCTTTACCGCCGCTGTTACCGTGAGGAGGTATGACCCGGCCTTCAGTTTATTTGGATAAATGAGGACCTGATTATTATTAACAACATATTTTACATCATCGGATTTATTATTGGTTTCATTATAATCATTTTGTGTGTTGGTATTGTCGGCTTTGGTAAGAGTTATCAGCCCTTCAAGACTTTGGTTCTGATCAATGGGATTTGAAAACGAAAGTTGAACAAATTGTTCATTATCGCTGTCGGCTTTTGTACCTAACAATTGAAAAATTGCTTTTGCAGGTATAGTAAATGATTTGGATGAGGTATAGGAGAGACTGATTGCGCTTGTGTTGCAATCGATGGTTAATTTTGATGGAGATAAGGATCGTTCAATGCTATCAATTAAAAATTTATGTTCTGTGCCTTTTTCATTGTGCATCCATTTAACCGAAAGGATTTTATTATCAAGTTTTGATCTGAAGGTTTTTTCAATGTCATCTGACTTAATAAAATCGGCCGAAGAAATACTTCCGGATAAACTATAAAAATTAAAGTCGTTGTTGCTGTAACTTTTAAGTTCGCCGGTTTCCAGCTGTATGGATTGCTTTATGGCCTGAAAGCTAAATTCAAATTCCTGAAGTTCTTTTTTTACTTCCGTTAACTTATTTAAATTAAAAACAGCCTTATAGATCTGTCCTGGTTTTAAACGCTCTTTGGGTTTAAATTCTATTGTTTGAGCATCTTTCCAGTAAACCTCTCCATCAATGGAAGGCGAAAATGAAAAATAGTGTTCGGCTAATGGTTTGTTTAATTCGGTTGCCCCAGACAATTCGCTGGCAAATTTAATTTTTATAGTTGACCCCGTTGGTATATAACCTGTAGTGAATGCCGAGATGTAAGAAGCAAACTCGGGATTAATGCGGTTAACAATGCCTTTGTTCTGATTACTTCCGCCAAAACTTCTGAAAGAGTCTTTGTGGTTATATATCCATACACTTGAAGCCGTAAGCGCAATGCCCACAGCCATCCATTTAATTTTTTGCAACAACATGTTCAGGGGTTTTTTTTAAATCCAGATTAAAATTAACCCTTTTTCTAAATGCGCAATTTCAAAGTTGTTAACGGGTTGTTAGAAGCTTAAATGATAAAGAAGAAAGACTAGCTTTCTTTTTTAAGCAACGGGTGTTTAAGGTTAAAGGATTTGGCATATTCCTCAATAGGCTCTAATCCTATTTCCAAACGGCGCTGATTAACCAGGGCTTCATCTGCAATGGGAGCAAATGAATATTGGCCGCTTGAAAAGTTTGGACTGAAGATTGTGCCAAACACCTGTTTGCCATGTTGTACCAAAGCCTTTCGGTCTATAAGGTCTGCGAAAATCCGCGGTGCAAGGCTCCCGGATTTAACAGCTTTCATCATAAGCGGAATGTATTTTTCCTGCGTATCATAATCAGCATTCTGAATAACTGTAAAAAGAGTGTAGCTGTTTTGTGCGCCAATTCTTTCAGGGCCCAACCAGCCATATTTATTAATTATTTGTTCAACCTTTATCAGATCTAAAGAATCCTGATTGTTTTTTGATTCGATAAGGCGATGCACTTCTTTGGAACAGGCGCCATGGTTTATAATCGACTGTTCAATCACCAGCAAATTTGCATGTAAACTTAAATATATATCGTTTAATTCTTTGCTCACTTTTTGATTGATTCCACGTTCGTGCTCTGCCATTACATCTTTACGATATTGTTCCGAGTTAGCCGAATCAGCCATTTTGGTTTCATTGAAGGAATTACTTTTTTCAGGAACTGTAGCAACAAATACTGCTGAAAGTATGCCAATGAAAATAATCAGATAGAATGAATGAATTAAAATCTTTTTCATGATTTGAAGATAAAGTATTTAATTTTTAAAATTGAAAAGAGGTTTTTGGTTTTAGATAGTTTTAACAGCCTTAATCAAAAATTTTACCAGGGTTTAAAATGTAATTTGGATCAAATACTTTTTTAATGTTACGCATTAATTCAAGCTGATGTTTAGGGAATACAATATCTAAATATTCTTTCTGAACTAATCCAATGCCATGTTCACCGCTTATAGTACCTCTAAGGGTTTTACATAATTCAAAGATCTCCTTAATTCCTTTCGGAAGATCATTATTCCACACGTCATCGCTCAGATCGCCTTTAATAATATTTACGTGTAAATTTCCATCACCTGCATGGCCGTAACACACCGAACTAAAGCCATATTTTCTACCTATGTCTTTTACTCCTTTTAGAAGCGCCGGCAGCTCCGCACGCGGAACAACCGTATCTTCTTCTTTGTAAATGCTGTTGCTTTTTACGGCTTCGCCCACTTTTCTTCTTATTTTCCATAAAGCGTTTTTTTGTTCCGCGCTGTCGGCAAATAAAATCTCATCACTGTTATGTTCCTGCATGATCGCGCTTATCACTTCACAATCCTGCATCAGCACTTCCTGGTTATTACCATCCACTTCAATCAGAAGTAAAGCCTGCCATTCAGGTTTAATCTCAAAGTTAACCTCGCCAGCATATTTTATGCTCCAGTCAATGGCATCCCTTTCCATAAATTCCATGGCGCTTGGCGTAATACCAGCCCTGAATACTTGTCCAACAGCTCTGCATGCGTCTTCAGCCTCTTTGAAAGGCACCAGCATTAACAGGTCATATTTTGGTAATGGTATCAGTTTAAAAACAATTTTGGTTACAATGCCTAAAGTGCCTTCGCTGCCAACCATTAAATGCGTTAAATTATAACCGGTAGAATATTTTAGAGTATTGGCCCCGGTCCACATTATGTCGCCATTTGCTAAAACTACTTCAAGGTTTAAAACGTAGTCCCGGGTAGTACCATATTTCACTGCCTTGGGACCACCGCTGCTATGTGCTATGTTGCCGCCTAAACTACAGCTTCCCCAACTGGCGGGATCGGGTGGGTAAAACAACCCCAGCTTTTTAACTTCTTCCTGAAAGGTGTAATTAATAACACCCGGTTCAACCATGGCTTGCAAATTCCTTTCATCAATCTTCAAAATTTTATTAAACTTTTCCATGCTTAATAAAACGCCGCCTTTTAACGGAAGCGCCGCACCGCTTAGTCCGGTACCTGCGCCACGGGTGGTTAACGGAATTTTATTGTCATTACAAATTTTCGCGATGGCAGACACTTGCTCCACTGTTTGTGGTTTTACAACAACATCGGCCAAAAAAATTAAATCTTCGGTTTCATCCTGACCGTATTTTTCAAGCTGTTCCTTATCGGTACTTACATTGCCCGCGCCAACAATGGCCTCGAATTGTTTAAAGGTTATTGACGTTGCTTTGTTATAATCTATGGCACTCATTTTTAGAGGGTAATTGTTAATTTCCTATTATTGATCTCTAAAGATATGCTTCAACCGGATAATTATTAATTCTGTTTATTAACATACATACACATCTTCAACTTTACGACGCCACTATTGAGGTGGTGAATCTGAATATGGATTCAAGCGATAAGCCCAATTATTATTCGTATGGCCTGCATCCCTGGTATATTGATGAATTTACATATGAAGATTACCTTCGAAAGCTCGAAATTATAGCGGATGAAAAAAGGTGTATTGCAATAGGTGAGTGCGGACTTGACAAACTAAGCAAAGTAAATTTTGCCTTGCAGGAAAAAGCTTTTGTTGAACAAATCAGAATTGCCAACCATTATAAAAAGCCAATGATCATTCATTGTGTAAAGGCGTTTAACGAACTTGTGAATTGCCTTAATCTCAATAATAATGAAGTGCCTGTTATTATTCATGGTTTTAATAATAATGAGAATATTGCCAAGGTATTATTAAATCACGGTTTTTATTTTTCTTTCGGTAAAGCTCTTCTGGGTTATGAATCTAATGCAGAAAAAGCACTGAAAAATATCGGAAGAAAAAATTTTTTCCTTGAAACCGATGATGCCGATATTTCTATAAAATACATTTACAAAAAAGCTACTGAAATTCTTGGTGTTGATGAGGAAATTCTAAAACAACAGGTGCAAAGTAATTTCGAAACAATTTTTAAAATTAAAAAATAATGGATACAAGCTGGATGGAGCGCACGTCCTTATTAGTAGGGGCCAAAGGATTGGAAAAATTAAATAATGCCCACGTGCTCATTGTTGGCCTGGGAGGTGTTGGTTCATATGCTGCCGAGGCCATTGCCCGGTCAGGTGTTGGTAAAATGACAATTATTGACGGTGATACGGTTGATCCCACCAATCGCAACAGGCAATTGCAGGCGTTAGTTACAACCCACGGCATGAACAAAGCGAAGTTAATGGGAGAACGGATTAAATTAATTAATCCGGAAATAAGTCTTGATGTAATTGAAGAGTTTAAGAATCCGGATGATATGAAAGAGTTCTTAAAACAAAAGTTTACTTATGTTATTGATGCTATTGATAGTATTTCTCCTAAGTTGTATTTACTGCAAACGGCATACTATAATAATCAGCGAATAATTTCCAGTATGGGAGCAGGCGGTAAAATGGATCCGACCAGAATAAAGGTTGTTGACATCGCGCAAACGCGTATATGTCCGATGGCGCAATACGTTAGAAAACGTTTAAGATATATGAATATTTATAAAGGAATTAAATCAGTATTCAGTGATGAACTCCCCGCTAAGTATTCTATCATGAAAACGGATGGAAGTAAATTTAAAAAATCGGCGTATGGAACAATATCCTATTTACCCGCAGCGTTTGGTTTAACATGCGCTTCGGTTGTTATCCGTGATATATCAGGATGGAAAGAAGTAAAGACCTAATGTCTGTGAATACTTAACAGAAAAAATAAAACGTATAAAAATAAAATCTGGTGAGAGAGGTTTTTATTAAAAAAAACCTGGTTCAGAGTTAGTGCAATTTGGTTCATTGGAGATTTTTATCGTAGCTAAGATAAGTAAATTTCGTGCTCCTTCTTCTTAATTTAACATTCTTAATGAATTCTTACCAAGAACCTGATCACAAATCCGGTATTAGTAATGTCTCTCATACTAAAATCATGATGTTATTTACCTTACAGGCTTCTCATCACTTCATCAAAAGATAGCAAAAATATGCTTATTTTAACGTTAAATTTATTGTTCAAAATATTACAATGAAACATTATTCCGCCCACGCGATAGACCAGCTTACACGACATACGTTACGTGACACTGTAGGTTTTAATTGGTTAATGAACAATGGATATAAAGAACTGCTTGCGATAGTTGACGCGGTACGTGATGATAAAGCCGCTTTTAAGTATCTGATGGATAATAAACATTTTGTTCTGGCAGCCTTTGTAAATGCCATTTGGGAAGATGAAAAAGCGTTTAAATTTTTGATGGATGCGAAAGCATACGATTGGGCAGCATGCGCCAATATAATAAATGGAGATGAGAAGGCCGAAGAGGCATTAAACAAAAATAATAAAAAACATTTTGTATTGCTGGCTCATGCCATTCAAAGCCGCATTCATGAAGACGGTGATAGGAATGTTAGTCCCTGGGGTGTGATGCAGAATTTGTTGAACTTTAAAAAAGGAGCCAAAAAAGATGAGGATAATAGATAGTATTCCGCATGAAAGCATGACAATAAGTATTTTTCATATGAATGATAAATACATGGTAAAATTTGAAGCCGGACCAATGGAACAGATTTTTAAATTTTCGGTGGAGGATATAAAAAATGTTGATAATCTTAAAAGCAAAATTAACGCTGAGTTTATTGAAACTACACGCAAACGCTTTAATGAAATGTTTATTCAAATACGGGATATTTTTTAAATGAAATATTTTTACATTGTTTTTCTTTTCCTGTTTTTGTACTGCAAGTCATACTCACAATATGACTCCTTAGGCACCGATAATCTTATAAATAAGTTTATTTCTACAAATTCAAGTGTGACTTTTTCACGGATTTCAGATAGCCTTTATTCTGTTTCTAAATCATATCAAAAACGTTTTTTAATCCGAACCAACAAATTAGCGATTCAAAAGCAAAATAAATTTTTTGAAGGAATGTCTTTAAATTCCCTTGCTCTCTGGTATGCCGATGTTCATTTATACTCTGACGCATACACAACCTATAACCAGGCATTAAAAATTTTTGAAGCCACAAATAGTGATGCCGGTAAATTTAATGTTTTATCAAACCTGGGGGCGCTTTACTACTATTTAAATCAACCTAAAAAAGCATTAGTATATGAATTTCGTGCTTATGAAATTTTTAAAAATAAGATGCCTGCACGTTATAGTAAAGGTGCAAGTGTTTGTTTAAATATCGGAAGCATGTATGGACAGTTAAATAACCTCCCGATGGCGAGGACTTATTTTTTACGTGCGCTTGAATATCATTTAAAAAGTCCGGAAGACAGCATTACCAAAGCGTTCATCTATAATAATATTTCAGATACTTACTTATATTCCGGTGATATAATGAATGCAGAAAAATATTCATTGATAGCCTTTGATATTAAAATGAAATACGGGAATAAGAAAGAAAAGGCCAACGCTTATCTGAATATTGCGGAGATAGCACAAAAAAAAGGTGAATATACCAAGGCCGCCAGGCTATTTTCCAAAGGAAAAGAATTTTGTTCTGAGGATAGTCCTGATGAAAACTTACATCAGATTTATTCCGGTTTAAGTGAAGTTTACGAAAGCATGCATGATCTAAAACAGGAATTGAAGTACGTGAAGTTAACGCAGAGAATAAGAGTTTACCTTGATAGTATTGGAAGAACCTCTGAAATCAGTAGTAACGAATTAATTCATAAATACAGGCAGCAATCGGTAAATGACAGTATTCAGAATAAAACTCAAATCGTCATTAGGGATATAAAGCTTGAGCAAAAAAAACGTGAATCTGTCTATGGCATCATTGCATTGATAATAATTTCATTCATTGCATTTCTTATTTTTAACCGTTATCGCTTAACTCAAAAACAAAAAGTAATTATTGAGGAACAAAAACATCTGGTAGAAGAAAAAAATAAAGAGATAACCGACAGTATTAATTACGCGCGAAATTTACAGGACGCTTTAATTCCTAATCCGGAAGAGCTAAAAACGTTATTTACAGAATCATTTGTAATTTATTTACCAAAAGATATTGTTGCCGGTGATTTCTACTGGTGGCATCATTTTCCTTCATCCGGAAAAACATTGATTGCTGTGGCAGATTGTACCGGTCATGGGGTTCCGGGGGCGATGGTAAGCGTGGTTTGTATAAATGCGCTTAACCGTGCTGTAAACGAGTTTAAATTAAGCGAACCCAATGAAATTTTGGATAAAGTTAATTTATTTGTAAATGAAACATTCAGTAAAAATAATAAACAGGTTCATGATGGAATGGATATTTCCTTATTACTAATTGATCGGGCATTGAATCAAATAAGATGGTCTGGGGCCAATAATAAACTTATTTATTTCGAAAACGGGCTTGTGTATGGTATTAAGCCCGATAAGCAACCTATAGGAAAAAATGAAAATCATACGCCTTTTACTTTGCATACATTGCCTTTAATTCCCGGTTCAGTTTTTTATCTTTTAACTGATGGTTATTCAGATCAGTTTGGAGGAGCAAAAAATAAAAAAATGGGCTTTGCCACTTTTAAAAAATTAATGGAAAAAAATTATTTCCTGCCTCTTGATCAGCAAAAAATTAATTTTGAATCTGTGTTTCGTGAATGGAAGAAAAATGGCGAACAAACAGATGATGTTTCATTAATAGGTATAAAAATTTAACATGATAATATATTATAATCCAAAGTGTTCAACTTGCCGGCAAACCAAAGATCTGCTGGAAGAGAATAATTGTGAATTTGAAATTAGGGATTACCTGGCAGAGCCTCCAAGCCAAAAAGAATTAAAGGAGCTCATTCAAAAGCTTGGGTGTAAACCTTTTGATATTGTGAGACAAAAGGAGCCTATATTTATTAATGAATATAAAGGAAAAAAAATCACCGACGCAAAATGGATAAAAATTCTTTCAGAAAATCCAATTTTAATTGAGCGGCCAATTGTAATAGAAGGCAAAAAGGCTGTAATAGGCAGGCCGCCGCTTCTCGTACTTTCACTACTAAAGAAAAGAAAAAAGAGTTAAAATATTTTTCAGTTCCTTCAAAGATAATCGAGGTGCTTCTGTAATTGGTTTTACTTTTATGAAAAGAAAAAGATTAACTCTTTTTTTATACTTAAATTATTCGGAGCCCTTAAGAAGTTTTTTCGTGAACAACTCGTTGTTTAGCTTATACTGCACAATATAACATCCCGGCGCAATCCCCTGCTCAAGTTTTATCTCTACATTTTCATTATTTTGCGAGCAGGTATAAGCAGTTTCTTTTCCAAAGGTATCTGTTATTTTCAAGGTGGAAACATCAAATGAATTGAAACTAAGATTGCTTAAATAAAATGTATTTGTTACCGGATTTGGAAAAATAGTTATTTCATTCTTTTTAATTTCCGCAATTCCGGTTGGCGAATCTCTTACGTAGTCTTTAATGTACACGAATCCTGAGAAATGCAACTTACCCTTATCCAGCCATATGAATTTGCACCGGGCGAAACAAATTTCAAACCAATATATTTATCTCCGCCAACAAAATCATTTACGTTCTTGTTTCCACCGCCACTGCCTGAATGGTCGGTCAAATAAAGGGTGGTATTATCCCATACTGCGCCCGCACTATTAATTACATTCCCTGCATTTAACGGCTTGGCTATATTGGTTACATTGTAATTTGAACTCGCTGGTACAAATACAGAATCAATGCGTCCTAAACTTATATATACATTCGGATTAAGGGAGGTAACTCTTATAAATGCCTGGGAACCTCCTGAACTAACCGATCCCCTGGCCATAAATTCAATGTCAGTGGCCACGCTCCCAAATACATCTATACTGTAGGTTTCCTGTGTAAATGGTGAGGTCTTATAATTTAAAAGCGTATCCGTAATATTTACATATCCGGGATATTGTGTGCCTGCAGTATATGACTGACTGCTTATTTTAAAAAAAGATAAAATGAAAGCCGAAAATATTAATTTTTTCATGTGTAAAGTTTAAAAAGTTAAACTAAAACATCATGCCTGAATTAACCCTCTTTAATTGTAGATAAAAACTACCTGAAAATTATTTTCAGAAAAAACTATTCATATGTTTTAATGTATAATTCTTTCAACTGCTCATCGCTTATTTCACTTGGACTGTCGATCATTACGTCTTTACCTGAATTATTTTTAGGAAAAGCTATAAAGTCGCGAATGCTCTCCGCACCTCCAAATAATGAGCAGAACCTGTCAAACCCAAAAGCTATGCCACCATGTGGCGGTGCTCCAAACTCAAACGCGTTCATTAAAAAACCAAATTGTTTTTGCGCTTCTTCTTTTGTAAAACCCAAAACTTCGAACATTTTCGCCTGCAAGTCTTTGTTGTGGATTCTGATACTTCCTCCACCAACTTCCACGCCATTAATAACTATGTCATACGCATTCGCCCTGATTTTTCCGGGATCAGTATCCAATAAATGAATGTCTTCCGGTTTAGGTGAAGTGAAAGGATGATGCTTGGCATGCCACCTTCCCGCTAAAGAAGCAAGTAAATTAGGGTCGCCTTCATTCCATTCCAGTAACGGAAAATCAATAACCCATAAACATGAAAATTTATTTTTGTCTCTTAAACCAAGGCGCGTTCCCATTTCCAGCCGTAATTCACTTATAGCCTTCCTTGTTTTTTCTTCACCGCCTGCAAGAACTAATATTAAATCACCTGGTTCAGAACCGCATGATTCCGACCATTTTTTTAATTCTTCTTCATTATAAAATTTGTCCACGCTGCTTTTTAGAGTGCCATCCGTATTATGCCTTGCATATACAAGTCCTGTTGCGCCAATCTGCGGACGTTTTACCCATTCTGTCAGTTCATCCAGTTGCTTGCGCGTATATTCTGCGGCGCCTTTCGCGCAAATGGCCACAACCAGTGCAGCGTCGTCAAATACTTTAAAATTTTTTCCTTTAACCGTGTTATTAAGTTCAACGAGCTTCATTTCAAAACGTGTGTCGGGCTTATCATTACCATAAAATTTCATGGCATCTGCATAAGACATTCTAGGTATTTCAGGAATATCAATTCCTTTAACCACTTTAAAAAGATGTTTCGTTAAGCTTTCAAACGTTTGAAGAATATCTTCCTGCTCCACAAAACTCATTTCACAATCTATCTGTGTAAATTCCGGTTGCCTGTCCGCTCTCAGATCTTCATCCCTGAAACATTTTACAATCTGGTAATAACGGTCAAAACCACTTACCATTAATAATTGTTTAAACGTTTGCGGACTCTGAGGTAAAGCATAAAACTGATTTTTGTTCATGCGGCTTGGTACCACAAAATCCCGCGCGCCTTCCGGGGTTGATTTTATGAGAACAGGGGTTTCAACTTCAATAAATTTTTGCTTGTCTAAAAAGTTACGTGTCTCCAGTGCCATGCGGTGACGAAGTTCGAGGTTTTTGCGCACAATTGTTCTGCGAAGATCGAGGTAACGGTATTTCATTCTTAGTTCATCTCCGCCGTCAGTTTCGTCTTCAATTGTAAACGGAGGTGTAATGGATTTATTAAGAATATTAATTTGTGTTACCAGAATTTCAATTTCACCGGTTGGGTTATTTTTGTTTTTACTTTCGCGCTCAATCACCGTTCCTGTTACCTGCAAAACAAATTCACGGCCCAGGTTTTTTGCAATTTGATTGAGAGAGGAATCTGAATCAATATTCAACTTTAATTGGGTAATACCATACCTGTCGCGTAAATCAATGAAGGTAAGACTTCCAAGATCTTTTATTTTTTGTACCCAGCCACACAGCGTAACGGTTTGGTTAACGTTTTCAATTCTTAGTTCCCCGCAGGTATTGGTTCTTAACATGATCTTTAAATTTGCGTAAAATTAGCAGTTTTATTCAATATAACCGATGCTCAGAAGCTGTCAAAATCTTATATACAGGAAAAGTTTGGACGTGCCCTTCCGCCTGGGATATTAATGGAAAGCGGAAGGTCGGGCTTTTCGTTACAAGTCCTCGCCCTGGCCGGTAGCTTGTATGTTAGCAGGGCTGTGGGCTTTTCACTGCAATCCCTCACGCTTGCAACGGTAAAGTATTGCTGGTATAAAAATGGAGTAATCTAAATACATCTTTAAATGAAAATTGCAACATATAATATTAACGGTGTTAACGGCAGGCTTTCAGTGTTAGTGCGTTGGCTTAAAGAAACCAGGCCTGATATTGTTTGTCTGCAGGAATTAAAAGCACCCAACGGCAAATTTCCCACACAAGCGATTTCTAAAGCAGGTTACAATTCCATCTGGCACGGACAAAAAAGCTGGAATGGAGTTGCTGTGCTTGCATTAAAAAAATATGACATAAAAGAAGTAGGGCGTATACTTCCCGGTGATGAAGAAGATAGCCAGAGCCGCTACCTTGAAGTAATGGTGAATACTATTTTAATTGCATGTTTGTACCTTCCCAATGGTAATCCTTATCCCGGACCGAAATTTGACTATAAGCTCGCGTGGATTAAACGATTAAGTGCAAGGGCAAAGATTCTGCTTAAATTTAAAATCCCGGTAATTCTTGTTGGTGATTTTAATGTTATGCCCACCGAACTGGATGTTTATAAACCTGAAAAGTACGTGAACAATGCTTTGTTTCGAAAAGAAGTGCGCGGTGCTTTTAAACTGTTGATTAAACAGGGATGGACCGATGCCATCCGAAAACTTTATCCGGAAGAAAAAATTTACACGTTTTGGGATTATTTACGTAATGCTTATGCCCGTGATGCAGGTTTAAGACTCGATCATTTTTTACTTAGTCCTGTTATTGCGCCACAGCTGCTCTCTGCCGGAGTTGATAAAAAGGTAAGGGGTTGGGAAAAGTCGAGTGATCACGCGCCTGTTTGGATTGAATTGAAGGACAAATGATTTACCCAAAGAATAGAGTCAATATTCTTTGGCTTTAAAATTTTATTCTGACACAGTATTCAACGGGTATTTCTCTATATTTATTTTAGGAAATTTTATATGTAAATTCATACCGATTGAACATTAAAGTGAAACGCATAATTATTATCATAAACCTATTTCTGATCTTAAATTCTGTGGGACAAATTAAAACAAATATTTACTGTTTCCCGGGCCAGGGTTCCGATAAACGGATATTTGACTCTCTTAAACTCGCGCCTTCGTTCAGCATTAAAATAATAGAGTATGGAACTCCTGAAAAGGACATGAGTTTAAAGACTTTTGCAAAATTTCTTTCAGCTCAAATAGACACATCTCAAAAATTTATTTTACTGGGAGTATCATTAGGTGGTATGATTTGCGTGGAACTATCTGAAATCCTTCATCCGGAAAAAACAATTATTATTTCAAGCGCTAAAAATAGAAATGACCTGCCTTTCAGGTACAAATTTCAAAAAGCAATACCTTTTTACAAGTTGTTCCCTGGTAGCTTGCTATTGGCCGGGGCAAAAATACTTCAACCAATTGTTGAGCCCGACAGAAATAAATGTAAAAATGTTTTTAAACAAATGCTCGCATGTAAATCCGGTATCTACATGAAACGGACAATTGGCTTGATCATTAACTGGGATAGAAAAAAAAACTCATATAAGATTTATCAGATTCATGGAGCCAATGATCATACATTGCCAATGCAGGGAATTAAAGAAGTGGATTATGTAATTACGAAAGGTTCACACATGATGACGTTGACGAGATCAGCATCGGTTAACGAAATTTTAAAATTGATCTTAAAAAATTAAGATTTTTTAATCCTACAATCTAAAATAAGATGTCCTTTTTTATTTTCTGAATTTCCTCTTTTTGCCTGGCGATAAATTCCTCCAGTTTTTTATTTTCTTCACTTTCGGTATTAAGTGTGCGATGATCCAGCGCCAAATTTAATTTATGGATCTGACGATTTAACTCCCTGGTTGGTTCATCAAAAAAACAATCAGAAAATTTAGCCCATACATACTCAATGGCTTGTTCGTTAGGGTGGGCCATATCAGGCTTATAAAAGCGGTAATCCCTAAGGTCATCATTAACCAACTCGTATGCCGGGAAATAAGAACAATTGCTGAAACGCTTCATCAACTCATTAACGCTTAGTAAAAGCACCGACTTGCTTAAATTATTTTCCTGAACACCATCTCTGAGATATTTAACGGGCGACACGGTAAAAATTATGCTTAGCGCAGGATTAAACAATTGTATTTGCTGAATTAATACCGAATAATTTTTTACTACTTGTTCTACAGTCAGCATTCTTTTATGAAAGCTTGCTCCCGGCTGCTTGTGGCAGTTGGCAACGGTTTTATTCAATGTGATATGCCTGTAAACAAATGCGGATCCAAAGGTAATTACAAGGGTTTCTGATTTTTTCAAAAATTCGCCTGCTGTTTTATTTGTAAGATTAATTTTGTCAGTCAGTTCTTTTTTACTCAGGCCATTTACAGAAGAATGATGCAAATAACTAAAAAATAACCCGTCGCGTTCTATAATAAATTCTTCTTTAAAAGAATCTTGTGTTATAATAGTCTGTAACGACGTGGCAATGCTGGCGGGGTTGAAAAGCAGTCCGCCTGGGTTTTGAAGCAGATTGAAGTTAAAGGACTGAAGCAGGCTTCCGATATGATCTGAAAAACAAGACCCAATAAGAAAGATCCCGGTGTTATGAGTGAGATTAAAATTACTTTTTGCAGGGATATAGTTTAAATGAAAATTCATTTATTTTTTAATCGCGTTAAATTTTGCATCCAGAAATTTTTTTGCGCTTTCATAATTATTTTCTACTTCACCATCCAGTATTGCGTCTTTAAGCGCGGTTTTCAAAATACCTATTTCTTTTCCCGGACTAAGATTATATAATTTCATGATCTCTTCGCCGGCAATTGGTGGTTGCCAGTTTCTCAGCCTGTCTTTCTCTTCAAGTTCTACAAGTTTTGTTCGCACTATCTCGAAGTTATGCATGTAACGTTTTACCTTGTTAGGGTTTTTAGTGGTTATATCACTTTCGCAAAGGATCATCAAATCATCAATATCATCACCTGCTTCAAACAGTAAACGGCGAACAGCACTGTCTGTTACTTCCGTTTTGGCTAAAACAATGGGGCGCAAATGTAACTGTACAAGCTTTTGAACGTATTTCATTTTTTCATTCAAAGGCAGCTTTAGGTTTGTGAAAATTTTTGGGACCATTCTCGCTCCTTTATCTTCATGCCCGTGAAAGGTAAATCCATGGCCCTCTTCAAATCGTTTGGTGGCGGGCTTGGCAATGTCATGTAAAATAGCGGCCCACCGAAGCCAAAGATCGTTTGTTTTTCTGGCAGTGTTATCCAGTACTTCAAGGGTATGATAAAAATTATCTTTATGTGAAAGTCCTTTAATGGTTTCTGTGCCCTGCAATTTTACCATTTCAGGAAAAATAAGATGGAGCAATCCCGTGTCAAATAAAAGTTTAAAGCCCACCGAAGGAACAGGGGAGAGAATGATCTTGTTTAATTCATCCGATATACGTTCCATAGAAACAATCTTAATACGTTCTTTATTTTTTGAAATTGAACTTAAAGAATTTTCTTCTATGGTAAAGCCAAGTTGCGAAGCAAACCGTATACCCCGTAACATGCGCAGTGGATCATCGCTGTAGGTAATATCAGGATCTAACGGAGTTTTAATTGTTTTATTTTCTAGATCATTTAATCCATTAAACGGATCAAGCAGTTTACCGAAATTGTTTTTCGATAATCCGATAGCAAGCGCGTTAATAGTAAAATCCCTGCGATTCTGGTCGTCCTGCAGGCTTCCGTCTTCCACTACCGGTTTACGGGAGTCGCGGTTGTAGCTTTCCCTGCGTGCTCCCACGAACTCGATTTCAAGGTCCTTAAATTTAACCTGTGCGGTACCGAAATTTTTAAAGGTGGTGAGGTAAGCCTCCGGACCTAATTTTCCATGTACTTTTTCTGCAAGGTCTATACCTTTGCCAATAGTAACTACATCAATGTCTTTGCTGGTTCTTTTTAAAAAAACGTCACGCACATATCCACCAATGGCATAGGCATCTACATTAAGCTCGTCGGCGCTTTGCTGAATCAGTTTAAATATATCCTGCTTTAAAAATGAGTACATCGCCGTAAAATTAATATAATTACCGCTTATCTATAAACCAATTAAAGTGTTTATTTAATTATTAAATTAATGGCATGAAATTAAAATTACTTTTATCGGCATTAATTATAGTTTGTCAATTCAATAATAATAGTGCGCAGGTTAAAATACTTTTCGATGCCACAAAAGCGCAAACAGCCGGTAATGCCGACTGGGTAATGGATGCCGACCTTCATAACATGAACTGGAATCCAAACGCCTGTGTTAACTGTGGTGCAGGTGCAACAAATTCAAATGCTCAGCGTTTTCCAACACCTTCACAAAGCGGGATTACCGCTTCCACCCCTGAATCGTTTTGGACAGGCGCCCTTTCCAATTGGGGAGTTGATTGCGCTAAAAAAGGATATATAGTTGAAACCCTTCCTTACAATGTAGCTATAACCTATGATGTAACAAGTAATCCTCAGGATCTGAGTAACTATAAGGTTTACATTGTAGATGAACCAAATATTTTATTTACCGCCAGTGAAAAAAACGCCATTATAAATTTTGTGAAGAATGGAGGTAGCCTTTTTATGATTAGTGATCATGATATCAGCGATAGAAACAATGATGGTTCCGATTCGCCAACTATTTGGAACAACTTAATGACCACAAACACCGTACAACCTAATTGTTTTGGTTTAAGTTTCGATCTTCTGAACTTTTCCCAAACCAGCAGTAATGTTGTGGCCGCAGCAAATGATTCCATCATTCATGGCCCCATGGGAAATGTTACACAGGTTATGTGGAGCAGTGGCACCTCTATGAGCTTAAACACGGCGCAAAACCCTTCTGTTAAAGGTGTGATTTTTAAAACAGGCGCTTCTGCCGGAACTTCCAGTGTTTTATGTGCTTATGGCAGATACATGAATGGCAAATTCGCGGCAATTGGCGACAGTTCGCCAACTGATGATGGCTCCGGTGACCCGGGAGATGTATTATATAACGGTTATATAACCGATGCTGCGGGTAACCACCAGCGTTTGCTCATGAATATTACAATATGGCTTGCCCGAACCGGGAGTACTGTGACCGGGATACCCGCCATTACTGAAGAAGAATCAGAAGTGTTCCTTTATCCCAATCCAGTTTCGGGCCGTCTCAATGTCAGTAATGGAAAGATAATAAACATTCTTAACGCACTTGGTATGAAAATATTCGTTGATGATCAGGCAAATGGTTCACTTAATGTTTCTACTTTATCGCCAGGTATCTATTTCGCCATCGTTTCAACCGGAAACTCATGCCGCTATATAAAATTTATAAAAGAGTAAATTTTTTAATGCCAGCTTGTCATTTCCTGACTGTCAGAATTTAAGCTCGATAAAGGTTTTATGTGCATTTTTGACTAAATGTGATAAATATATTGCCTTGGTACGGTTTATGCCGTTAACTTTGCGAAAATTTAAACAAATTTTATAAAGATATGGCAAAACAACAAGTTAGTATAAAACCTCTGGCAGACAGAGTGTTGGTTGAACCGGCAATCGCCGAAACAAAAACCGCCGGTGGAATTATTATTCCTGATACCGCGAAAGAAAAACCAATGAAAGGCAAAGTAATTGCTGTAGGAAACGGTAAGCCCGAAGAGCCAATGACCGTAAAGCCCGGTGATACTATTCTTTATGGAAAATACGCGGGAACTGAAATCCTGGTAGAAGGTAAAGAATACTTGATCATGCGGGAAAGCGATATTTACGCTGTCATTTAATAAAGTTTTGAGTTTGGAGTTTAAAGTTCAGCGTCTCCAAACTAACCCAAGCTTTTAAAAACACTGAACTCCACTTTAACTTTGAACATTTAATTTTAAACTAAGAATATGGCAAAAGATATAACATTTAATATAGAAGCCCGCGACGCTCTTAAGCGTGGTGTTGACGCATTGGCTAATGCAGTAAAAGTAACGTTAGGTCCTAAAGGACGCAACGTTATTATCGATAAAAAATTTGGTTCTCCGCAAATTACAAAAGACGGTGTAACTGTTGCAAAGGAAATTGAACTGAGCCATCCGGTTGAAAACATGGGCGCGCAATTATTAAAGGAAGTTGCTTCTAAAACCGCTGATGTTGCAGGTGATGGAACAACCACTGCTACTGTATTAGGACAAGCGATCGTAACTGCAGGATTAAAGAACGTTGCCGCTGGAGCAAACCCTATGGATTTAAAGCGTGGAATTGACAAAGCTGTTATTGCTGTTGTTGAAAATTTACAAAAGCAATCACAAACTATCGGTAACGATAATAAAAAGATTGAGCAGGTTGCCACTATTTCAGCTAACAATGATAGTACCATTGGTAAACTTATTGCCATGGCAATGGGTAAGGTGAAGAAAGAAGGAGTTATTACCGTTGAAGAAGCAAAAGGAACGGATACAACGGTTGAAGTTGTTGAAGGTATGCAGTTTGACCGTGGTTACATCTCTCCATATTTTGTAACTAACGTTGATAAAATGGAAACTGTTCTTGAAAGCCCGTATGTTTTGATCTACGAAAAAAAGATCAGCGGAATGAAAGAACTTTTGCCTATTCTTGAAAAAGCGGTTCAATCAGGTAAACCTTTATTGATCATTGCTGAAGATTTAGACGGCGAAGCATTACAAACATTGGTAGTTAACCGTTTACGCGCTAACCTGAAAATCTGTGCAGTAAAAGCTCCGGGGTTTGGTGATCGTCGTAAAGCCATGCTTGAAGACATCGCTATTCTTACTGGTGCTACTTTTATCAGTGAAGAGCAAGGCCGCAAACTGGAAGATGCTCAGTTAACTGATTTAGGAAGAGCTGAAAAAATTACCATTGATAAAGACAATACAACCATTGTGAATGGTGCCGGAAAAAAGGCAGAGATTGTATCACGTGTTAATCAAATTAAAGCGCAGATAGAATCAACAACTTCTGATTACGATAAAGAGAAATTACAGGAACGTCTTGCTAAATTAGCAGGTGGTGTTGCAGTATTATATATTGGTGCAGCCAGTGAGGTTGAAATGAAAGAGAAAAAAGACCGTGTTGACGATGCTTTAGCGGCTACACGCGCGGCTGTTGAAGAAGGAATTGTACCGGGCGGCGGAACAGCTTATATCCGTGCCATCAGCGCTTTGGAGAAACTGAAAGGTTCTAACGAAGATGAGAACACAGGTATAGCAATTGTGAAACGTGCGTTGGAAGAGCCTTTACGTCAGATTTGCACTAATTGCGGAATTGAAGGTTCTATCGTGGTTCAAAAAGTAAAAGAAGGGAAAGACGATTACGGATTTAATGCCCGCACAGAAGTTTATGAAAATCTTTTGAAGGCAGGAGTTATTGACCCTACTAAAGTGAGTCGTGTAGCTCTTGAAAATGCAGCTTCAGTGGCAGCAATGCTATTGACAACTGATTGCGTTTTAGCAGAAAGAAAAGAAGAGAAACCAGCAGGAATGGGTGGCGCTCCTGATATGGGCGGCATGGGCGGCATGATGTAAGCAGGCTCTTAGCTTTCACTTTTGTGAAAGGTTAGAGATCGCTTATCCTGAGCTTGTCGAAGGATTTGTTCTGAGGCTCTTAGATTTCACGTTTGTGAAAGGTTAGAGATCGCTTATCCTGAGTTTGTCGAAGGATTTGTTTTGAGGCTCTTAGCTTTCACTTTGTGAAAGGTTAGAGTATGGTGGTGAATCTATTGCACCATCGTTTATCGAGACAAAAGTTTCTGTTTTAAATTCTAAATAATTTAGCCTTCCGGATTCCGGAAGGCTTTTTTATTTGATCCATATTTTTTCTTCACAAAAAAAAAGAGGATAGCCGGTTGGGATGTTTTTTTAGCTATGCATATACCTCATTCAACGAATAAAAACAGGGTGAGTTTAAGGTCGTTGTAATTTTAGGGACTCACTATCTAACATCATCGATTACTTAAAACCCATGAAAAACATGCTGTATACTATTACTCATTGGGAAGCATGGGACTGGCGCTTAAAGTATGTTCCCATAATTCCTGCATGGGTATGGTATTGCATCAAATCAAGGTCGCTATGGTTTTTTACGCCATCTAATCCTGCGCTTGTTTTTGGAGGATTTGATGGGGTAAGCAAAAAAGATATGTATTTACATTTACCCCCGGGTAGTTATCCTAAAAGTTTATTTATTAAAAATAATTCGCCTTTTAACGAAGTGGAAAATCTTTTCCTTCTTAAGGGTTTTAAATACCCGGCTGCTGTTAAACCTGAAACTGGAAGAATGGGTTTTATGTTTCGCAAAATAGAGAATGTTGCGGATCTTAAACGCTACCATGAAACAATGCCCGTTAATTATATTATACAGGAGTTTATTGATTACCCTCTCGAAGTAAGTGCCTTTTATTACAGATTTCCCGGCGAAAAAAAAGGTGTCATTACTGGCTTTATAAAAAAAGAATCTCTTCAGGTTATTGGCGATGGAAAATCAACAGTATTACAACTTATTGAAATGTCTCCACGTGCAAGGTTACGTCTTGAAGAAATGAAATTGAAGCATAAAGATAAACTTAATGAAATTTTGGAAAAAGGTAAGCCATTTAAGTTATCGCACGCCCTGAATTTAAGCAGGGGTGGCAAACTTGTTAGTATGGAAAGTGAAAAGGATGAACAGCTTTTGCAGGTATTTGACCAGTTAAGCAATTACTCAAAGGATTTTTATTATGGCCGTTACGATATTAAATGCACATCGGTTGAAGATTTAAAACACGGGAAAAATTTTACAATTTTAGAATACAATGGAAGCGGAGGAGAGCCGCATCATGTATATGGTAATGGCAACACACTTCTTCAAGCATGTTCAATTCTATTACATCATTGGAATATGTTGTATAAAATTTCGAAAGCAAGTAATCATAAAGGAGTTCCTTACTGGGGTTTAAAACAAGGCTGGCATTTTTTCAGAGAGGCTAATAAACATGTTCAACGTTTAAAAAAGCTGGATGCGGCATATCCTGTATAACTAAAAATAAATATAGTGGAACAAAATTTATTCATAGAAGAATACATGTCATTCATAAATAATATTGAATTTCCTTGTATTGGCGCCAAAACTGCAATAACAAAAGGGCAGTTAAAATGTTTGGTAGCAGATCACATGGCCTGCCCCAAAGATGACGAAGACATTTTAAAATTTCTTCATGATTTTGTTTTGGAGTACCGTAAGTCTGAAAGACTTTTTCATAGCGCCGCTGTAATTTTTAAGGGTCCGGAAATAATAGGTGAAGAGATGTTTGAGGGATTGATGTGGCAAAGACTACAGGCTCTTGCCGATTTAGATGCCAAAAGCCATTGTTTTGATAAGCGTGTAAGCAGCAATCCGCGATCTTCGCATTTTAGTTTTAGTCTTGGCGAAGAAGCTTTTTTTATTGTTGGTTTGCACCCTACCAGTAGCAGGCTGGCCAGGCAGTTTAAGTATCCGGCTTTGGTTTTTAATCCGCATGCTCAATTTGAAAAATTAAGAGAGTCGGAACAATATGAGCACATGAAAAAAGTAATCAGAGAACGGGATGTGGTTTATTCAGGTTCAGTTAATCCAATGCTTGAGGATTTTGGTAAATCATCGGAAGTTTATCAATACAGTGGACGCAAATACGATACAGAATGGCGATGCCCCTTAAAAATAAATCATGGAACAGATACAAATAATCCAACCCCGTAGCGGCGTTTCTTTTATTTGGAAGCAAGGCACACGATTGAAGGTAATTGACATTGAAGGCGAACAGGTTTCTGATCTTACCTGTTTTAATTTAAACGATAAGGCAGAATATCTTTCTTCCGGCAGAACAATTGATTATGCAGAAACGATATTTTTAACAAAAGGCCATTCCTTTTATTCTAACAGAAGTAAGGTGATGTTTGAAATGATTGAAGATACTGTTGGTAAACACGACTTTTTGTTAACGCCTTGCAGCGCTGAAATGTTTCGTATCATTTACGGTGATACTGATCCACATTGCGGTTGCGAGGGAAATCTCACAAAGGCACTCTCGGAGTATGGGATATCAAGAGATAACATTCCTATTTGCTTTAACATTTTCATGAACGTTGACGTTGATGGTGCTACTGGCAAGGTTTCGGTTTTACCTCCAAAAAGTAAACCCGGAGATTTTGTTTTACTTGAAGCCAAAATGGACCTGATTGTTGGTATGACAGCATGTTCGGCAGGTATGTCAAATAATTTTTCTTATAAACCGATTGGTTATAGTATAACAGGTAAATAATAATTAAACAGCTTACAATCGGTGCTTTTGGTGATGAACCCAAATTTCGTTTGGTTCAAGGTATTTAAAAACCGCAATGTAATTAAATCTTTAAGACTTATTAAACTCTTAAAAATTTAACGGTGTTTTAATTATTATTGGAATAAATTATTAAACCAGCCCCAATAGCGACAACTATTGCCATAACGAATAAAAATATTTTCATGGCGCTGTAAGGTCTTTCTCCCTGCACTTCGCCCGTTCGTGCGTTAACGGTAAAACGGTATACTTTATTATTAAAACGATAGGCGCTTATCCACAAAGGCAATAGAATATGTTTAAATTTAATAGTGTTGTAATCTGTACTTAAAGATTGTATCTGCTGAACATCGCCACCAATATCCGTAAGTACGCTTCGTTCAATTACTTCTTTCATCCGGTCTTTGGCAATTTCAAATCCTTCTTTTAACGGGGTTTGGTAACTTTCTGAAATAAATCCTGCCAAAAAATGATCATTATAAGAAATTAACTGAGGAAGATCCCAGGGTTCAAGTTCCGTTACCAGCTTTTGAGGGAGAGATGAGGAGGCGCATACTAAAATATCATCAAACGTGTTATCAACTGTGCCATTGGCTGGATACCATGCGGTGCGTTGAACCTGACGGGTTTGAGTATTGCCGTTTGAATCCCTGTAGGTTTCTGTTTCGTAATAATAATCGCCACGTAAACCGGAGTAGGTAGTATTGGCAGATGAATCAAAGGTCCAGTATGGCATATAAACGCCTCTTAGTTTTTCGGCACTCTGTTTGGCGTACTCTTTTAATTTGTCGGGTGCAAACCACAAACCACCAACCCATTTAACGAATTGATTTTTTGCTTCTGATCTTTCTATTTTAAAGGGTAAGAGATATGAAGGCTTTATAATGGTGCTTGTTGATGCGTTTTTAATTACCTGAGGCGTATCGCAATAAGGACAAGTGGCGGAAGTAACATTTAGCGCCAGGGTTGTTGATGCCCCACATCCGTCGCACTTTACGGTGGAGATGGTTTGTTGTTCAGCAGCCTGTGAATATTGATCGAGAAAAGAATTAAAATCATTTTCAACAATAAGAGTTTGCTCCACAACAATTTCGTTTTTTGTATTGCAATACTCAAAGTTTAAACTTTGCGCGCCGGGTGCAAATTTTAATGCTGCACCGCAATTTTTACATTTAATGGTAAGCGCTGTTTCAGCGGCGGATTGAAAGGCTTCGTTCATAATATATACGGAATATAAATATATAAAATTTTAAAGATACGCTAACCGAGGGAGTTGACTTATCGCATAATTACCATTTTACCGAATTCTTTTACAAAGAATTTATCGGCACTGGTTCCGGCTTTTTCAATATTTTCACCATTTAATTTTGTAAGCACTTTGTATAAATAAACACCATTGCCAAGTTTGTCTCCGTAATCATCACGGCCGTCCCAGGTATAATCGGTAATGTTTCTTCCAATATGCAAATGACCAAGCTCAGCACGTGTTATTTCCCTTACAAGCTTTCCGGTAACGGTCATTATTTGAATAGTGAACACTTCCGGCACTTCACTTCCTGTTAACGTAAAAACAAACCTGGTACTTGTGCTGAATGGATTTGGGTAATTAAGAAGATTGGTGATGGTTGGTTTATTATTAATTTCAAATTGAATTTCATAACTCTGTGCACCCGACCTGTTATTACTTCTGTCTTTAGCCTGAACAATAAGTTTATATTTTCCGTCAAGTAAAAGAGTAGGGTTGTAGGTAATGGAACAACTGTTGTTAGGCAGGTTGGCCGGGGTGAATTGTAAACCTTGCGCGAAATAAATGCGCTGCTGTGTTGCAGAATTCGGACTCACCAAAAAGATGGAGAAAGCTGCCGTATCATTTAACTGTAAAAATCTGTTTTCGTCTTTAAGTGTAATAAGAATGGTGGGTTTGGCAGAAACAAGATCGCCATTTAAAATTCTTACTCCGTCAAACGTTACGTCAAGTAACGGATTTGTAAGATCTCTGCTCACCTTAAATCCAAATCGTGCGATGTTGTTAAACTGATATTGTTCTTTTTGATACCTCGGGTTTCCGATAGGATTTACATACATCCATAAGGCGTTGTTTCCAACAAACTGGTATGAATTCACTTTAACGGTATCAATAAATAATTGTCCCGGCACAAATGGTTTTGATTTCATTTTTTGCGGAAGTGGTGTTTTATTGCGGGCGTTATCTTCAATCCAATAAGTTACTACAAGGCTGTCAGTAAAATTTTTTACGCCTATGTTCTCTATAGGGAAGGTAAAGGTAACCTGATCCCCT
>JAOQAF010000243.1 GCA_025963735.1 Bacteroidota bacterium | reverse complement strand
CAACTATTCCGGCAGGAAAGCATGCAATTAATATTTTGTCTTCTGCCGATAACATTGTATGGAGCGACCCCACGGTGGTTTACATTTCTAAAGAAGAAAAACTCAGTGAAACTAATTGGATATACTGGTTAATTACCTTTGGCGGCCTTGTACTCATTATACTTATAAGTTTCATCATTCTCAAAAACATTAAACAAAAAGCCACTAAACGTTTGCAGGAGCAACAGCAGGTTCATCTGCTAAAGCATCAGGCAATGAACGCGCTACTTAGTCCGCATTTTATTTTTAATTCTCTAACTTCTATTCAAAACTACATAAATACCAATAACAGTCTTAAAGCAAGCGAGTATCTTGCGAAATTTTCAAGGCTGATCCGCATGATCATTGAACGTGCAGGGCAAAGCGAGATTACCATTTATGATGAATTACAACGTTTAACATACTATCTTGAACTGGAGAAAGAACGTTTTAAAAATAAATTTGATTATGAGATTATTGTAGATCCTGCAATAAATCCCGGCGAAATTAAAATTCCAAACATGATCATTCAGCCCCACGTTGAAAACTGTATCATTCATGGCATTTTACCTAAACTGGAACACGGTTTCCTGAAAATTATTTTCGAGAAAAAGGGCCATAATAAATTATTAATAATAATTGAAGATAACGGCATAGGCATTATTAAAGCGAAAGAACATGCCAAAACCGGGCATAAATCTTTAGGTACAAATACTATTAAAAACATTCTTGAAATCAATTCTAAATTGACAGGAAAAGTTCAAAATGTTACTATGATTGACAAGAGTACATTAAATCCACCTCTTAACGGAACCCGCATAACCATTGAAATAGAACAATAATCAGAAAACTGTTTACATATTTATTTTTCATGATGATGATCTCTGCTTATTCTCAAAGAGACTATCTTGCCGACACTACAGGTTTTTGCCAGGGCGACAGCGCGTTTCTTGAACTTAAAAAAGTAGATAAGAATGCAAATGTACAATGGACAACTCCGCACCAGGGACTTATTTATAATACACGGAAAATTCTGATTGAACGTCATGGTAAGTTTTATATTAAAATTACTTATGGAGGAAAAACATATTTTGACAGTACAGTTACGAAAATATACAGCAAGCCGAAAACAAATTTGCGGGATACAACCTTGTGTAAAGGAAAACCCTTAGTGCTGGATGCCAGGAACCCCGGCATGCGTTATATTTGGAGTACCGACGAAACCACGTCTAAAATAAAAGTAGAAAACAGTGGCCGTTACTGGCTTAAAATCATTAACAGAGGTTGCACTGTTACAGATACTATTAATGTTAAGTTTTTGCAGGGAACCACCACTAATTTTAGCGGTGAGATGAGTTTTTGCCTTAGTGATGAAAATAAAACACTCAGTATAAAACCTAATCCGGGCACTAAAATAACATGGAGCAACGGTTCTATTTACCCTTCTATAAATATTACCAAAGAAGGAACTTATTGGGTAAAAACAGATAATAAAAATTGCGGCGAACAGATAGATAGTGTGAAGGTAAAATTAAAAGCCTGTGACTGTGAAATGCTCATTCCTAATAGTTTTACGCCCAATGAAGATAACCGTAACGATTATTTTTTTCCGGTCATGCAATGTGAATATTCTTTTTTTAACATGACAATCAGCGACAAATGGGGTAACACCATCTTTTTTACCAATAATATTAACGGGAAGTGGGATGGCAGGTTTAAAGGAAATCTTTGTCCGGAAGAGGTTTATGTTTATCGTATAGAAAGTACAGAGAAAGGCACAGATAAAAAACAAGTCAGAAACGGCCATGTTTCGCTCTTCCGGTAATAATTGAACAAAACAATTTCAACGGTGTGATCATCAATTTTTTTGCTGTTACATTTCCAATTTAAATGTTAAGTTTGTGTATAATACAAATTCTGAATGAACATAGAGGTTTGCTATACCCCACAGGCCTACGACCTTTTTCACAATCCTAATGCGGTTGTAGTTGTGATAGATGTGCTAAGGGCTACTTCAGCCATTACCACTGCTTTTTACAACGGAGTGTCAAGAATGATTCCTGTGTCTACCGTTGAAGAGGCTTATGCATATAAAGAGCAGGGTTTTCTGGTAGCCGCTGAACGCAACGGCGAAATGGTGGAAGGCTTTGATTTAGGCAATAGTCCGTTTGGCTACATGAGTTCAAAAGTGAAGGGTAAAACAATTGCCATTACTACAACTAACGGAACCCAAGCTATTGAGTCGGCCAGAAAGGCTCAGAAAATAATTATCGGCAGCTTTCTTAATCTCGAAGCCGTTATAGACTATTTGCTTCAGGAAAAAAAAGATGTATTATTTGTGTGTGCGGGATGGAAAAATAAATTTAATCTTGAAGATACATTGTTTGCCGGCGCAGTTGCCCACGGACTAATTTATAAATACGATTTTATTACCAAATGTGATTCGGCGCTGGCGGCCATGCATTTATATTCCCTGGCTAAACATGATCTCTACGAATTTTTAAAAAATTCATCGCATCGTAATCGCCTTGCTAAACTTGATCTTGAGCGCGACATTAAATATTGTTTAACGCCCAATCAATGTCCGGTGATTCCCGTTATGGAAGGAAAGTTTCTGGTTAAGGCTTAGGCTGAAATTTATGTATTCTTTTGGTGCCTTCGTACAATTCATATTTTAAAAAACGGCAATCGAGCGAACCGTTATACAATTGGATTTTTCTGGATGGCCTTAAACCCACGCTTTTCACGCCTTCTGGCGCACTTGTTATTATCCAGGCAACAAAATTCTTGAAATCCTTTTTAAGTTTGTCTCCTATTTCCTTGTACAACTTTTCGGTTTCGTCAAGTGGCATACGTTCGTTATAAGGAGGATTTAAAATTATAACGCCGCTTTTCCTTTCCGTAGTGATGTCAAAAAAGGACTGATGATTACAGGAAACCACATCATCCACCTTTGCATTCTTCACGTTTATTTTCGCCTTTTTAATAGTGAGCGCGTCTATTTCGTTGGCAATAATTTCAACCTTATTATTTTTTATTTTACTTATGCAGCTTTCGTAAATCGTTTCATACATTTCCTCATCAAAATTGCGCCACTTCATAAAAGTAAAATCATTACGGTAATATCCCGGAGGAATATTATTTGCCCATAAGGCCGCTTCAATTGCTATTGTTCCTGCACCGCACATGCCGTCAATTAACAGTAAGTGGGGTTCCCATCCGCTAAGCTTTACCAGACCAGCCGCCAGAACCTCTTTCATGGGCGCCTGATTAATATCAGAACGATAGCCGCGCTTATACAATGGCTCGCCGCTGCTATCCAAATGAAGACTTACTTCGTTTTTATAAATATGAACATACAATTTAAATGCAGGATGAATCAGATCTACATCGGGCCGGCTTCCTGTTTTATCGCGAAACCTGTCAACAATACCATCCTTCACTTTTTGCGACACATATAAACTGTGATCAAAAAAATCTGAATTCAGAACGCTTTCAATCATTATACTGTCAGTAACAGAAATAAATTTCTCCCATTCCAGCAGTTTAATATTATCATATAATTCTTGCTCCGTAGATGCTTCAAACTTTGCAATAGGAATTAACACTTTGAGGGCTGAATGCAGGCACAAATTGGCCTTGTAAAGAAATCCGATATCTCCGGTAACAGATGCTCCACGCTTAAACACTTCAACGTCTCTGCCCCCGAGCTGCTGCAGCTCTTTAGCCAGAATTTCTTCCAGACCAAAAAAGGTAGTGACCTTAATTTCAAAATCGCCGGTATGTGTAAAATCGTATTTTAAATTCACGCTTGGTTTGATTTATTTATTTGAGAAAAGCCTGTATTTTTTAAGAATGATTTTATTCTAATTTTGATAACAATAAGATCTCCTTCTGGTCTTTAATGTTGTCGGCGAATTTTTTTAAGGTAATCAGATCTTTAATGTTAATCAGGTTCATTGAAACGCCGCCGGAATTTTTTACTGTTCTATTCTTCCACAATTTTTCAAACTCGACAGGAGTATCTACTAATACATCCAAGGTTACATCTCCCGAATTTGAGTCGAAAAAAGAATAGGCAATTAAATTCTTTTCCTGAATAACTTTCTTTCTGTATTCCGCGTCATTAAAACTTTTAAAAGAAAGAGGAAAACTGTTTTCATAAGAAAGTTCCTTAATTGTTTTTTCAAAGTTAACCAGATTATTTTCTTCAAAATCCAGCAGGATATCTATATCTTCCGCGGTTCTGGGAATATCATATATATTAACCGCTAAACCACCACATATTAAATATTTTACCTTAAATTGGTTAAGGGCAGTAAAGAGTTCTATATATTCCATTTAAAAATTCAAAATTACATTTCTGATAATTGAAACACACTCCATCAATTGTTCTCTGTTAATAACCAAAGGAGGTGCAAAACGTATAATATCGCCATGTGTCGGCTTGGCAAGCAAACCATGTTCAGCCAGCTTCATACATACTTCCCAGGCTGTTTTACCTTCTTTTTCTTTAATAACTATTGCGTTTAAAAGTCCTTTACCGCGAACGTGTGTTATAATATTACATTCAGATTTTAATTTATTCATTTCGTCTCTGAATATAACTCCCATTTTTTCGGCATTGTCAGCAAGGTTTTCGTCCTTTAATACTTTTAAAGCTTCCATGGCAACAGCGCACGCTAAAGGATTTCCGCCATAAGTACTTCCATGTTCGCCTGGTTTAATGGTTAGCATAATTTCATTATTTGCAAGAACCGCGCTTACCGGCAACACTCCTCCGCTTAAAGCCTTTCCAAGAATAAGAATATCGGGCTTAACTCCTTCATGATCACAGGCAAGCATTTTACCTGTGCGCGCAAGTCCTGTTTGAATTTCATCGGCAATAAATAACACATTATACTTTGTGCATAACGCGCGAACGCCTTTTAAATAACCTTCATCAGGCACTACTACACCTGCTTCGCCCTGAATTGGCTCTACTATAAATGCTGCGGTATTTGGATCTTTAATTGAATCTTCAAGAGCATGCAAATTGTTATATTCAACAGTTTCATAACCGGGCATAAACGGACCAAATCCCTTATAGCTACTTGGATCGGTACTTGCAGAAATTGCAGCAAGCGTTCTTCCCATAAAATTACCTTTTGCAAATACAAGCTTAGCCTGATTTTCTTTTACTCCCTTTACATCATATGCCCACCGTCTTGCAAGTTTCATGGCAGTTTCATCGCCTTCTACTCCGGTATTCATTGGAAGAACTTTATCAAATCCAAAATATTCGGTAATGTATTTTTCGTATTCACCTAACAACGAACTATAGAAAGCACGCGAAGTTAATGTTAGTTTTTGCGCCTGTGTGGTTAAAGCTTTAATAATACGGGGATGACAATGCCCCTGATTTACCGCGCTATAAGCTGACAAGAAATCAAAATATTTTTTTCCATCAACGTCCCAAACAAAAACACCCTCGCCCTTTTCAAGAACAACAGGAATGGGATGATAATTATGAGCGCCATAATTCTCTTCCATTTCAATTAACCGGTGGCTTTTCCCCATAGTTTCAATCATAACAATAAATTTTAGTATACAAATATAAGAAATTTTAAAGGGTTTATTGTCGATTTGATCCCTTTATGAGCGGCTTTCAGGAAAAGTATTATTAAAAAAATATTAATAATATTTATCAAGTAAATAAAATAAGGCGCCTATGGCACCAGCTCCTAAATTAAGTTCGCGCTTGTTCACTTTATCAAACGTATCCTGCGCTGTGTGATGAATATCAAAATAGCGCTGGTTGTCGGGTTCAAAGCCAATGCAGGGAACACCCATTTTTTCAAGACCAATTAAATCTGCTCCACCGCCGCCTTTTTCTATTTTTTCAATAAGGTAAGGTTCAAATAATTTTTTCCACTGACTCACCAGAGTATACAATCCATTTAATGTATCCACACCAAAACCCCGTGGAGTAAAGCCTCCCGCATCGGTTTCCAAAGCTGCAAGATGTTTTTCTTTGTTATCCATGGCATATTTTGCATACTCCGTACCTCCTGCAAGTCCGTTCTC